>JBPCKH010000170.1:0-2839 GCA_051004475.1 Candidatus Limnocylindria bacterium
CCGCCTCGACCAGGCCGTCGAGCGACTCAATCCACTCCTGCGTCTCGACCGGATCGATGTCCGGGAGCTGCTGCTTGAACTGGTCGAAGATCTCGTGATTCAGCTGCTGCATGTCGTGCCTATGGTACAGACCGATGCCGTTCGGCGGGGAGGCCGGTCCTTGGCCAGATCCTCAACTCCCGTGGCACGGGCGAAACGGCGGATGATTGTCCGAACTTGCGCCCCATGGGAAGGACAGCCAACCACGCGGCGTCTTGCTTGTCGCGAGCTCTCGCGGGGTGGGATTTCGGCGACTGTTTCGCCGTTACACCCGTGGGGTCGCAACGGGCACGGGCCGGGACGGCGGCGCGACACGTGGCATCATCGGAGCCGATGCGCACCATCTACCGATCCGAGCCGCCCTGGTCGCACCGCGTCCTCGTGCTGGGTGGTGGATTCGCGGGGGTCGAGACAGCCAGGCACCTGGAGAAGCTGACCCGGCGACGGGACGACGTCGAAGTCTGGCTCGTCAGCCGTGAGAACTTCACGCTCTTCACCCCACTCCTGCCGGAGGTCTGCTCGGGCAACCTCGAGGCGCGCCACTGCGTGACCGCCCTCCGCGCCCAGCTGCGCAGGGCGAGTAGTTGGGCGGTGACCGCCGAAGTCGAGCGAATCGACCTGGATGCGAAGCAGGTGACCGTTATGGGCGGCGACGGTGATCTGCATCGGCTCAACTATGACTCGCTCGTCATTGCCCTCGGTGGCGAGACAGCAACGTTCGGGATCAAGGGCATCGAGGAGTACGCGGTTGGGATGAAGACCCTCGCTGACGCCTTCGCTCTGAGAAATCGGATCATCGAGATGCTCGAACGAGCCGAGCTCGAGACCGATGCGGACGAGCGCCAGGCCCAGCTCACCTTCGTGGTCGGCGGCGCGGGCTTCAGCGGGGTCGAGACCGCGGGCGAGATCGAGGACTTCATTCGTCGCGTTCGACGCCGCTACTACCCCAAGATCGGACCGAACGAGGCACGCGGACATATCGTTGAGCTCAAGGACCGCGTCCTGCCGGAGATGCCGGTCGAGATGGGCGCGTATGCGGCGAATGGCCTGCGCAAGCGTGGCTATGAGATCCACCTCGGGACGCCGATGAAGGAGGTGCGCGAGGACGGCGTCATGATCGGCGACGGGGAGGTCATCCCATCGAGGACGGTCGTCTGGACCGGAGGGGTGCAGCCTTCGCCGGTGGTCCGAGCGTCGGGCATCGCGGTCGACCGGGCCGGCCGCGCGCTCACGAAGGCCACCATGGAGACGAGCCGGGATGGGGTCTGGGCGATCGGCGACTGTGCGCTGATCCCGGATGTCCAGAACGCCGGCGGCTTCCACGCGCCGACTGCCCAGAACGCCGTTCGCGAGGCAAAGCGGCTGGCCCGTAACATCGTCGCCAGCATCGACCAGCGGCCGGGCGGCGTGGAGCCGTTCCGGTATCGCACCATCGGGACGCTGGCCAGCATCGGTCACCATACCGGCGTCGGACTGGTATTCGGAATCAAGGTTCGCGGGCTCCTCGCCTGGTTCATGTGGCGCGGCTACTACTGGAGTCGGGTGCCGGGGGTCGGTGGCAAGGCGCGCGTGGCGCTCGACTGGTTCCTGAACGCGCTGTTCGGATCCGACCCCGTCCAACTCAAGGTGGACCATGGCGGCGTTCGCGGGATGGGTCCGTCGGGGAAGCGCCGACCGGCAGCTCCGACGACCGACCCGCGTGCCTGATGCAGGGCCGGATACCCGATATTTCGGTCGTTTCCTGGCCGACCGCCTGCCCGCGCAGGCTCTGACCGATAGTTCGACCTTTGCCGCTTCCCGGCTCCGTCGCAGCTTCGGTCAAGCAAGTGCGACGCGAGACACTAGACTGCTGGAGATGTCACGGGAAGAGCGGCGAAACTACGAGCGCATGATGCGCAACATGGAGAAGGGGCCGACGCTGCCCCCCGCGGCGAAGGCTCGTGCGGAGCGGAATGCGCAGCGACGCGCGGCGCGTGCGACCGGATCGCCGTCCTTCGCCTTCACCCCGCGGTTCGTCATCGTCACCATGTTGATCGCAATCGCAGCAGGCTTCGTTGCGTTCAGCCTCCTCTGGCCGAGTATGCCGTTCGCGCTGTATATCGGCCTTCTCGTCACGTCAGTCGTGCTTGCAATTCAGGTCGGGCTGCGTCTGTTGCGCCGCCGCGCCGCCGCGCGCTGAGAACACTCGCCAGGCGCTTGACCGGCAGGTCACAATGGGCCGGACTAACCTCGCTGGGAGAACCCGGGCATGGGCGAACATTCCCACGATGATCATGGTCATGACCGCGCGCATGACCATGACCACGACGATCACGCCAAGCATGGCGACCACGACGAAGAGCACGCCACCTTCGCCGAGGGTCAGGAGAAAGAAGGCCACACTACCGAGAAGGACCACCGTGGTGACTTCGCGGAGGGTCAGCAGGCCGGCCACTCGAGCGTGCATGACGAGCAGCGCGGCGACTTCGCGATTGGGCAGGAAGCCGACGCCGGTCACGAGCACGCCGAGGATGACCCCGACTTCGCTCGGGGCCAGGATCACGACAAGCACTGATCGGTGACACAGTCCGACGTTCCCGAGCAGCTCCGAAGGAGGTGCATGTCGCCGATCTGATTCGACGTGCCCCCGGGCCGCAGTTGACCGACGGCCCAACGTCCAAGCCATACTGCACCGAGAAGGAATTGGCATGCTGACTGACGGATTCCAGATCATGATTGCCGAGACGATCGGCACCGCGATCCTGATCATCCTTGGCGACGGCGTCGTCGCCGGCGTCCTCCTCGCCCGATCCAAGGCCCA
>JBPCKH010000171.1:0-5223 GCA_051004475.1 Candidatus Limnocylindria bacterium
CTGGGCGGCGCTCAGCTGAGTCTTGCGACGACGCAGGTACCCCCCGTACCAGCCGCCGAGAAATCCGAGCCCGCCGAGGTAGAAGCCGGTGACAAGCTGACCGAAAATCAGGTCGGGTGCGCCGAACGTGTCCGGACCAGCCCCCTGGCGCGCGAACGAGAACAGCACCAGCGCAGTGGCAATCACGAAGGTCAGCAGGGCGGCCGAGGCGCCGAACAGGGACGGCCGCTGCCAACCGAACCAGCCCGCGGCGATCAGGGCACCGAACAGAACGAACGTGCCGATCAGGCTGATGACGCCGGTCCGATCGCCAAAGGACGCGAGGTAGCCGACGACCGCGAGCAGGCCCGGCAGGATCCAGGCAAGCGGATTGCGCCGCAGCAGGAAGAGGCGCTCGGTGACGAAGCGCAGCGGTCCGCTGCCGGTGAAGCCCGCCAGGGGATCCTTTCGATCGGGCAGCGGGGGAGTCGAGGGAAACATGCGGGTCAGGAACCCGCCGCGGACCGGCCGTGACTCGGGCTCGGGGTTGTTGGTATCGCGCTCGGGCAGCTCACCGCGAGCGGCAAGACGGGCGCGGCGGCGCGCCTCGGCGCGCGAAGCGGATCGGTCATCTATGGACATGGCCGCAGATTGTACTTTGGACGCGGAGCGGGCGGTAAGCGGGCAGTAAGCGGGCGGTAAGCGGGCACGGCGCATCCTGTCGCTGCCTGCGCCTCCACCGCGAGGTGTGCCATGTCCGTTTCCCATCCCATTCCTACCGCGCCGCGCCCTGCGGCGACGGTGCTCCGCATCCTGATCGTCTGTCTGCTCTCTCTCGGGACCATGCCGCTTGCTGCCGTCAATCGGGCGTTGGCGGCGGGGCCTGATCATCTCGTCGTCAGCGAGGTGGTGACGGGCGGCACGAGCGCGAGTGACGAGCTGATCGAGCTGTACAACCCGACGGCGGCCCCACTGCCTCTGGAGGGCCTGGAGCTGGTCTATGTCAGCGCCAGCGGCGCGACCGTCACGCGGCGGGCCGCGTGGGACCTCGGCGCACCCGAGATGCCACCCGGCTCGCACGTGCTCGTCGCCAACGAGCTCGGAATCTACGCCGGGATCGCCGATGTGACTTACGCGAGTGGCATGGCCGCGACCGGCGGCAGCGTGGCAATCCGGATCCAGGGCGCCGCCGCGGCCATCGACGCCGTCGGCTGGGGCACTTCGGCCAGTACCTGGCAGGAGGGCACGCCGGCACCCGCGCCGCCCGCGGGTGGGAGCATCGAGCGTCTGCCCGGTGGGACGGGCGGCTCAACGGTCGACACCGAGGTCAATGCTGCGGACTTCGCCATCCGGACGGTGCCGGATCCGCAGAACGCCCGATCGTCGCCGGTGCCTGATCCAGGCGATCCCGGCCCGACGGCAACGCCACCGCCATCAATCCCTGCCCAGCCAACGCCGACGGCCTCGCCGACCCCGACCCCGACATCGACCGCGATGCCCAATCCGAGCGGGACACCTTCGCCGACCCCGATCTCGATCGCTATCGCGCGCGCCCTTCCCGACGACAGCGTGGTGACGATCGAGGGCGACGCGCTGACGGACGCCGACTTCACCGACGGCGGCGGCTATGTCGCCGATGCCAGCGGTGGCATGGCCATCCTTCTCGACGGTGGATCGTTTTTGCGGGATGACCATCTCATCGTGCGTGGGACCCTTGACGATCGCTTCGCTCAGCGCACCATCCGGGCAGAGGTTGCCGATGTCACGGTCACGGGCCCAACAGTAGGCGTGCCCGCGGTCCTCGAGTCATCGACCGGGGCGGTGAATGAAGCGCTGGAAGCTCGCCTGGTGCGGGTCGACGGCATCATTCGCGGCAGCCCGACCCTCCTCAGTGGAGGGCTCGCATTCGAGGTCGATGACGGAAGCGGCCCGGTGCGTGTCATCGTGGGAAGCGAAACGGGCATTGACGCCACGACCTGGGCCAGTGGGGTCCGCCTCGTGACGGTCGGGGTCGTGGGCCAGCGCGATTCATCGGGGACTGGCTCTTCCGGCTATCGCGTCCAGCCGCGTGATACCGCAGACGTGGAGGTGGTTGCAGGACCCACCCCTGGCCCGTCGACCGGCGAGTCACCCAGTCCTGATCCGACCGCAACCCCGCAACCGTCGGACGGTGCGGTGATTTCGATCGCGGAGGCTCGTGCCGCCGCCAAGAATGCGCGGGTCACGGTGCGAGGCGTGGTGACCCTCACGTCAGGCACGATCGATCCCGGTTCGGCTGTCATCCAGGACGCGAGCGGCGCCATCCTCCTGCGCCTCGGCGACGACGCCGGATCGGTCTCGCGCGGAGAGCTCGTCGAGGTTGCTGGTGCGCGATCGACCAAGGGCGGCATGGATTCGCTGCGGGTCACGGTCGCACCTCGTCGCCTGGGAAGTGCACCGGACCCCGGTCCGCGCGCATTGCGCACTGGCGACGCCTCCGAAGCGTCCGAAGCACAGCTGGTCGTCGTCCGGGGATCGTTGGTGGCCTCGGCCCGACGCGTCTCCAGCGGAACCGTCAGCTTCGAGATCGACGACGGTAGCGGCCCCTTGCGGATCGTGCTGGGCGCTCGCCTCCAGGCCGATCATGATGCGCTGACGACGGGCACCTGGGTCGAGGTGCGTGGCGTGCTCGGCCAGGAGACCACGGGCGCGCAGCCGCTGCGCGGGTACCGTGTGTGGCCACGGAGCGCTGATGATCTGCGAATCCTGGCCGGCGCCACCGATGCTTCAGCCGGCGCAGGCGGAGGCGGTGGTGGTGACGGCGCTGATGGCGGTGGTGGTGACGGCGCTGATGGCGGTGGCGCCGCCGCGGGTGCGGCACTCGGCGCCGTCGGTTCGGCGGGTCTCACGGGGATTCGCGTCGGCGCGACGCTGGTCGCATCGGCGTGGCCGGAGCTGGGCGTTGGTGGTCTGCTGTGGGATGGCGAACGGCTTGTGGGATTGTCTCCAGCCTCTGGGCCGCGCCTCGAAACGATCCTGGACGGTCGCGTGGCGCCGCTTGCGCTGGAGATGGTCGGTCTACGGGAAGAGGGCGAGAAGCGACCCTCCGGCCTGACCCTTGTCACGCTCGGAGCGAACGAGGGGGATACGACCGTCGGCTCGGCCCCGATCGTGGCTGCGTCGGGGACCATCCCGGGGCCGCACGACCCACCGAGGTGGGTGTCAGTTGTCGGGCAGCTGACGACCAAGGGCGCACGCACCTCGATGAAGCTCGATGACACCGTTGTCGCGCTCGAGCGGCTCTGCCGTCGGGAAGGCAAGGTACCGGACGGGGCCACCATGGTGGTCGGCGTGGCGCTACCGAACCCCCCTCGCATCGTGTTCGGCTGCGACGGGCTGCGTCCAGCGCCAGCGCTGACCCTCGCGCTGGCAGGTCCCGCCGCGGCAGGACGTACTTCGTCGGATTCGTCGACGCCGGAAGCGGTCGACGCTGATGCTTCAGCCACGTCCGGTCGCCGCCTGATCGCGGCCGTCTTGCTCGCGATCGGTGTCGGGATCGTCGCGGCCGCGATGGTCGCGACCCGCCGCTCCCGGCTCCACGATCGCGACGATCCCGTGGCCGTTGACACCGTGCCCGACGAACCGGCGGCACCGGGGCCACAGCTCACGCTCGTGCGCGTGCCGAATGAGCACGGTCCGTGACTGATCGTGCGGCGTATACTCCCGCGCGTTCATGCACGAGGAGGGACGCTTGTCCCAGCCGACCCAGGCCGACGCGCCGCTCACGGGGAGCCGTCAGTATCACATCGCCCTTGAACGGGGCGAGCTTGCGGAGTACGTGCTGCTCGTGGGCGACCCCGGCCGGGTCGCGACGGTGGCCGCGCGCTGGGACGCGGTCGAGCTCGAGCGAAGCAACCGCGAGATCACGACCGCCACCGGCACCTACCGCGGCATGCGGCTCAGCTGCATGTCAACCGGCATGGGCACCGACAACGTGGAGATCGTGCTTGCCGAGGTGATGGAGATCACCGACCGGGCGACCTTGATCCGCGTCGGGTCGTCGGGAGCGCTCCAGCCCGAGATCGGTCTGGGTGACCTCATCGTCTCGACAGGAGCGGTACGCCTGGAGAACACGACCGACTTCTATGTTCACCCCGGATTCCCGGCAATCGCCCATCGAGACGTCGTCTGGGCGCTTGAGCACAGCTGCCGAGAGCAGGGGATCAGGTACCACGTTGGGCTGACCGCCACGGCGAGCGGGTTCTACGCTCCGCAGGGACGGCAGATGCGCACGCTCCCAGTTCGGTATCCTGAGCTCGCAGAGGAGCTTCGCCGTCAGCGCGTGGCGAATCTCGAAATGGAGTCGTCGGCACTCTTTGTGCTGGCACACCTGGCGGGACTGCGGTCAGGGACCGTCTGCGCAGCCTATGCGCAACGGACCGACGGCACATTCCTGGAAGGCGCGGCAAAGGAGGCCGCGGAGGCGCGCTGCATTGATGCCGGATTGGCCGGCATCCACTTGCTCTGGCAGGTCGACACCGATGGCGGCGATTTCCTCGCCCGCCGCGGACACTCGCTCGGCCGACAGAGGGGTGGCTCTCAACCACCGACCGGCTCCGAGGCCGGCGAACAGGGAGGCATGTGAACCGATGGCGACCGAAGCCTACTGCGTCAAGTGCAAGGCAAAGCGCGAGATGCAAAACGAGAACAAGATCACGATGAAGAATGGCAAGCCGGCGACCGAGGGCGTCTGCCCGGTCTGCAGCACCAAGATGTTCAAGATCGGCGGCTGACCGCCAGTCCGACAATGACACGAGGCGCGTCGGTCGACCCGGCGCGCCTCGTGTCATCTCCGCCGATCGCTAGAATGGAGGCAACCCCGAGCGTGCCGCACCGGTACGGCATTCCATGTGCGGGTACCGCATCGGCGACGCAAGGAGCACTCCGTCCGTGAGCACTCGCATCGGCATCAATGGCTTTGGCCGCATCGGTCGACAGACTCTCAAGGCGATCATCGAGCGACATGGCGACGAGCTCGAGGTGGTTGGCATCAACGATCTCGCGCCGACCGCCACCAACGCGCACCTTTTTCGCTATGACTCGACCTACGGCCGATATGACGGCGAGGTGACGTCGGGCGAGGGAACGATCACCATCGACGGCCGCGAGATCAAGGCCTTCAGCGAGCGCGATCCGGCGGCACTGCCGTGGGGTGACCTCGGCGTCGACATCGTGATCGAGTCGACCGGCATCTTCACCGATGCC
>JBPCKH010000172.1:0-3441 GCA_051004475.1 Candidatus Limnocylindria bacterium
AGTGTGCGGTCAGTGTCGTTCATGCTGCGCCAAGTCTAGCGGCGCCTTCGCCGTAACGATGTGCACGGACCGGACGTCTCGTAAGCCTCCACCACGTTCCATCCAGGAGACTCAACCATGCGCCTTCAGCGTGCCGCCACGCTTGCCATCGCCTGGTTCGTGCTGGTCGGGTGCACGGGCGATGTCGCCAGCCCACCCGCCTCCTCAGCCGAATCGTCGATTGCACCAACCATCTCGCCGCCGACCACATCGTCACCCGCCGAGAGCCTGGAGCCGTCATCCGCCGAGAGCCCGGAGCCGATCCCTTCTGACGAGCTCGGGGCGTTCAGCTGCGACCTTCCAGTGGTTGAGGACGCGACCGTCGCGCGCGCCAACATCACCGACGTACGGGTCGGGACGCATGCGGGCCACGATCGCGTCGTCTTCGAATTCGCCGATGGCCTGCCAGAGTTCACGCTCGATCGCGCCACGCCGCCGTCCACGCACGATGCGTCCGGCATGCCGATCGACGTCGAAGGCGCAAGCTTCCTGCGTCTGACGATGCGTGGCGGCACGAAGCAGACCGAGGACGGGACGAGCAGCTACGACGGTCCCACCGATTTTGCTCCCGCCTTCCCGTCCCTGATCTCTCTCATCGAGGGGGGAGACTTCGAGGCTCAGAGCACCTGGTATCTCGGCCTGTCCGGCGAGGCCTGCGTCCGGGTGCTGCGCCTGACCGATGACGGCGCGCCGCGGATCGTCATCGACGTGGAGCATTGAGCGCGTGACGCTGCCCTAGACGACGCGCACGCCGTCCTGGTAGACCGCGTCGATCCGGTCGGCCAAGGTGGCCACATCGAGGGGGTCTCCGTCGACGACCACCACGTCCGCGCGCTTGCCGGGTTCGAGCGTTCCGAGCTCATCCGCGACGCCCATCAGCTCCGCCGCCGATCGCGTGGTGGCCTGGAACGCCTGCATCGGCGTCATGCCGCCCTCGACCATCAGGCCCAGCTCGCGCAGGTTGTCGCCGTGCGGGGTGACGCCCGAGTCGGTGCCCATCGCGACCTTGACGCCGGCCGATACCGCCGTGGCGAATGACGCGCGGTGCGTTTCGATCACCTCGCGCGCCTTCGTGACCGATGCCTCAGGGATGGCCGCTCCCGCATCGGCCGCGTCGACCACGCCGCGTGGCGCAACCAGGGTCGGCACCAGCCAGGTGCCGTGCTCGAGCATCAGACTGATGGCCTCGTCGTCAAGGTAGATCCCGTGGTCGATGGAGCGAATGCCGGCGCGGATGGCATTCTTGATACCCGGTGCCGCCTGCGCGTGGGCCATGACCCAGATGCCGGCCGCGTTGGCCTCCTCAACCAGCACATCCAGTTCTTCCTGCCGAAAATGAGCGTGGGTTGGCCTGTCGCGCGGCGAGAGGACGCCACCGGAAACCGCGACCTTGATGACATCGGCGCCCATGCGGACCAGCTGGCGGACCTTGTGGCGCATCTCATCGGTCCCGTCCACGATCGTGTCGGGCACGCCAGGATGACGTGGGAAGAATGGCACCTCCGCACCGGACACCGTCCAGTCGTCGCCGTGTCCGCCGGTCTGGCTGAGCATGCTCAGGCTGATCTGCATGCGCGGGCCGAGGATCAGCCCGTCCTCGACCGCCTGCTTGATGCCCAGGTCCGCCCCACCGGCGTCGCGGACGCTGGTGATGCCGACGCGCAGCGTGGCGGCGAGGTTCTGCATGGCCTGGAAGTAGCGGTAGCCGAACGGCGTCTGGAGGTTGCGGGTCTGGTCGATGGTGCTGACCACGACATGGACGTGGCAGTCGAATAACCCGGGCAGGAGCGTCTTGCCGGCCAGGTCGACGCGGGTGTCGCCATCCAGTCCGGAGCCGATCTCAATGATGCGGCCGTCCTCGACAACCAAGTCTGCCTCGAGCGGTTCGGCGCCGGTGCCGTCAAGGACGCGCGCACCGGCGAACAGCGTGCGTGTCATGGGCGCGAGGCTACCAGCGTCCGATGAGTCCGGTAGCATCGGTCGTGCAATCCCACCTGTTGGAGAACCGATGCCCGACCGACCAGGCCCACCCTCCGGCGACCTTGACCTCACCAAGAAGTACAGCGCAAGGTTCAAGACCGAGCGGGGCGACATCGTGCTCGAGCTGTATGCCGATCGCGCGCCGCTCACCGTCGAGAACTTCGTGAACCTCGCGCGAGCCGGCTTCTACGACGGCACCACTTTCCACCGCGTGATCGGTGGCTTCATGGCCCAGGGCGGCGACCCGACCGGCACCGGTACCGGCGGTCCGGGCTACCAGTTCGGGGACGAATTCCATCCTTCTCTGCGACACGACGGCCCGGGCGTCCTGTCCATGGCCAACGCCGGCGCCGGGACAAACGGCAGCCAGTTCTTTATCACCTACGGCCCGACGCCGCACCTCGACAACAAGCACAGCGTCTTCGGCCGCGTGACCGAAGGCATGGACGTCGTGCAGGGTCTGCGGGAGCGCGACCCACAGCGCGACCGCAATCCCGGCGACCGAATCGACACCATCGCGATCCGCGAGGCGTAGCCGGTCAGGCCGCCTCGTCCTGGGGATCCAGGATCTCGTCCGCAGGCCCGCTCCGATATCGGTCGATCCAGCGCAGGACATCGTCCGCGTAGCGTCCCGAGGCGTTGTAGGCGATCAGCGCGCGGCGCAGCTCGCCGCGGTCTTCGTAATTTCCTGGCTCGCGAAGACAGAGATGGGCGACCGCCGTCAGCGCCGCGTCATAGAGGTTGTCGGGGTCGGCCGTGCCGTCCCCGTTGCCATCCCGTCCGAGCTCGCGCAAGGTGGTTGGAATGAACTGGAGCGGCCCCATGGCGCGATCCCAGTCGGGATCGCCGTCGAGCTCGCCGTCGTCGGTGTCGACGATGGTCTGCGTCCCGCGCGTCCCATCCAGCGGGCGGCCGCGGATGGGCGGCTCGACGTCGCCATTGGCGGTGAGCACGTAGTTCACGTCGATCCGGCCGTGGCGTGACTCGACCTGCGCGATGCCGGCGATGACCGCCCAGTCGACCTCGCACGTCTCGATGACGCTGCTCGCCGCGTCCGAGGCGGACCGATACGCGTCGTAGGCGACCAGCGGGATGCGCCCGCCGAGCAGCGGCGCCAGCTCCGTTCGGCCAAGGGCATAGGCCGCCGCCGCGCCGACTCCGACCAGTAGGGCGCCTGCCAGCACGGTCGAGCTGATGCGCCGCGACGCCGATGCCATGCCGGCGAGGGTGCCACAAGTCTGGCGGCACCGTGACCATGCTAACCGGGATCAGGCGGCCTGCGCCGGCTCGTACAGCAGGGCGAAGGTGGTGGTCGGGTCCGGCGCGAAGGCCATCCGCGTGTTGCAGGCGCTGCACACGAGCTCGTCGTCGGTCTCGTCGACCGAGAAGACGACCTCGTCGCCGCACCACGCGCAGTCGAGA
>JBPCKH010000173.1:0-7220 GCA_051004475.1 Candidatus Limnocylindria bacterium
CCTGGACCGGCACCTTCTCGGCGGCCAGCCGCAGCCAGCGCTGGAGCCCCTCGTCATCGGGGAACAGCTCGGCCAGCGCGCCATCGATGGCCGAGATGTCCGCTACCTCACCCGACAGCGCCGCGACGCGGAAAGGTCCGCGGCCCTCGCAGAAGAGCGGTCGGATGAAGGCAGGAACGAAACCTGGAATGTCGAAGGCGTTCTCGACCCCAGCGTCGGCCGCGTGCGCACGAATACTGTTGCCGTAGTCGAACGTGATGGCGCCCGACTGCTGGAAGGCGAGCATGGCGCGAACGTGATCGGCCATGGAGGACTTCGAGCGGCGGACGTAGTCATCGGGATCCCGCTCGCGCAGCGCGAGAGCCTCCTCGAGACCGATCCCACCGGGCACGTACCCGGCCAGCGGGTCGTGAGCGGAGGTTTGATCGGTGGCCACGTCCGGTCGCCAGGCGCGCGTCACCAGCGCGGGGAGGATCTCGGCAGCGTTGCCGATGAGGGCGACGGAGCGCGCCTCGCCTGAGGCGCGCCATCGGTCCACCAGGTTGGTGGCCTCATCAAGGTCGTGGGTCAATCCGTCCACGTAGCCGGCGTCCAGGCGCTTTTTCGCGCGCGCCTCATCGACCTCGACGGCCAGGCACGCTCCATCGTTCATCGTCACGGCCAGCGGCTGCGCGCCGCCCATCCCGCCGAGGCCCGCGGTGAGCGTAGCCGTCCCGCGCAATGAGCCGCCGAAGTGCTGGCGCGCCACCTCGCCGAAGGCCTCGTAGGTGCCCTGGATGATGCCCTGGGTCGCGATGTAGATCCATGACCCGGCGGTCATCTGGCCGTACATCGTCAAGCCTGCGCGCTCGAGCTCCCGGAACTTCTCCCAGGTCGCCCAGTGCGGGACCAGGTTTGCGTTGGCGATCAGGACGCGTGGCGCATCGGAGGTGGTGCGGAAGACGCCGACCGGCTTGCCGCTTGCGACCAGGAGCGTCTCGTCGTTCTCCAGCCGTCGCAGCTCGGCGACGATGGCGTCGAAGGCCTCCCAGCTGCGGGCCGCACGCCCGGTACCGCCGTACACGATCAGGTGGTCCGGATCCTCGGCCACCTCGGGATCGAGGTTGTTCATGAGCATCCGCAGCGCCGCCTCCTGCTGCCATCCCTTGCAGGAGAGCTCGGTGCCGCGAGGCGCGCGTACGGTTCGGGGACCGCTATGCGGTCGGACGGCCGTCATGACGCGATGATACGGCTGGCGCCTACGGTGCCTCGCCGATCCAGAACGCGGCCCCTCCGTCCTTCTCGCCCGCCAGGATCAGGAGCTCGTCGCCGGGGAGGGCGGCGCTGACCGATGACCCGCTGCGTGACTCGCCGAGCGTACCGACGTCGAACGGCAGGCTGCGCCAGGTCGCTCCATCGATTGAGATGAGCTGGGTTCCGTGGACCGCGAAGCCGCCCTCGCTGCACGGGCCGGACAGGTCTGCGCTCGCGACCAGCCACGGGCCGGCCGACTCGATGGTTCGCGGATACTCTTGGCACTCTGTGCCATTGTCCTCGATGGTCTCCATTGGTGCCTTGCCGTGCGGCACCCATTCGAGCCCATTCGCCGATGCCCACGTGGCCCCGGTGGCCATCGTGGCTTCGCCCCCGAATGCGCTCATCGCGATCCAGTCACCGGTCAGCGGGACGTACGTCGGCGGCGGACTCGAGGCCCGCAACCATTCCCTCCCATCCCCCGAAGCGGGCGGGAGCGGCGGCGTCCATGTAGGCAATTCCCTCCATCTCACCTTCTACAACAGCCGGCGCAGTGGATTCTTGCAGCCTCAGTCGTCGCCGAACGGATTCGGGCGTTTTGGCTTCTCCGCCGGGAGCCGGAAGAGGTCGTCCGGATCGCGCTTCGGAGGCAGTGGCAGCGGCCAGCCATCATCCTCATCGTCCGTTGCGCTGGCACGGAGGAGGCCGGACCAGGCGTCGGCATCGGTCTCGCCGACGAGCTCGCGCCGGTAGACCGGGAAGCGGTCGTCTCCGGCAGCGCGCTCGAAATCGGCAGCCTCAAAGACCGATGACGGACCGGGCGACGGAAGCCACTCGTCCGCGGCTCGCTCAGGATAGGCCTCGACGGCAGTGATGCCCCGCCCGTCGAGATCAGCGCAGACGGCCTCGAGCAGCCTGGCACCGACCGCGGACCGATCGGGCATTGCGACGTTGACCTGGAGGCAGGTGATCACCCACGGGGCCGGTGATTCGGGCAGGTTCGGGTAGCGGTCCCGGATCGACTGGGCGCGGGGATAGGCACTCAGCGGACCGAGCTGCGCATAGCCGATGGGAACGCGCCGCACCGCATCGGTCTCATAGGCGACCATGCCGTAGGAGCCGGAAACGCCCGTGCCGGCGAGCAGGCGTCGGCGCTTCAGGTTCGCCCGCGCGACGGCGTCGAGGGCACCAGCATCCGGCGCGTCGCGCCCGCCGTCGATTCGCTCCCAGTAGTCGCAGGTCTGGCAGCGGGCGCCGGGCTGGGCGGGGTCCGGGATGTCGTCGAAGGTGGTCTCGTCGACCGGCTCGAAGGTCAGGTCAGGCATGGGCGTCCTGCGTTGCGCCGTTGGCCAGCAGCTCGCCCGAGTGGATCAGCGCCCGTACGGCCGCGATGTCCGGCGACGGCGAGCGATCCGCGTCGAGGTGCGGGACACGGCCGCGGACACTGGCATGGGCTCGCGCGACGCCTCTGCCCGGCCGAAGGGGCGCGCGAAAGTCCAGCCCCTGGGCGGCGCACAGCGCCTCGATGGCGAACACGTGCTCGGCACGGTCGATGGCCTCGCGGAGGTGAAGGGCGGAGGTGGCGCCCATGCTGACGTGGTCCTCCTGGTTGGCGCTGGTTGGGATGGTGTCCACCGAAGATGGATGAGCGAGCGTCTGGAGCTCGTTGACCAGCGCGGCCGCGGTGTAGTGCGCGATCATCAGCCCGCTCTCGACGCCCGGCTTCTCGGCCAGGAACGCAGGCAGGCCGGAGAGATGCGCGTCCACCAACCGGGCCGTGCGCCGCTCGGAGATCGACGCCAGCTCCGCAACAGCCAGCGTGGCGTAGTCGAGGGCAAGCGCAAGCGGTTCGCCGTGGAAGTTGCCTCCCGAGATGACTTCTCCGGTCGGGAAGACGAGGGGATTGTCCGTGGCCGAATTGATTTCGACGGTCAGCACTCTCTCGAGCTCACGGAGCGCGTCACGCGCTGCCCCGTGGACCTGTGGCATGCAGCGCAGGCTGTAGGCGTCCTGGACCCGGTGCTCGGTGTCCGCGCGGTGCGAAGCCCAGATTTCGCTGCCGTCCAACAGCGCGCGCAGATGGCGCGCCGATGCAACCTGCCCGGGATGCGGCCGCGCTCCGATCAGCCGCTCATCGAAGGCGGCCCCGGTGCCGAGCATCGCCTCCAGGCTCATGGCGCCAACAACATCGGCGGTGAGCGCCAGGCGCAGCGCGTCGTGGTGGGCCAGCGCCCCGATGCCCGCCATCATCTGCGTGCCATTCAGGAGCGCAAGGCCCTCTTTGGCGCCCAGCGTGAGCGGCGTCAGGCTTGTCCGTGCCAGCGCCTCACCTCCGCTGCCGGGACCGGCTCCGTCGACGGTCGCCTCTCCCTCGCCGATGAGCACGAGCGCCAGGTGAGCCAGTGGCGCCAGGTCGCCCGACGCGCCGAGGCTTCCGCGCGACGGCACGACCGGATGCACGGCCGCGTTTAGCATCCCGACCAGGAGCTCAGCCACCTCCACGCGCACGCCCGAGAGGCCGACCGCGAGCGTGTTGGCGCGCAGCACGAGCATCGCCCGTACGACCTCGTCCGGGAGTGGATCGCCAACGCCTGCGGCGTGGGAGCGGACGAGGTTGCGTTGGAGCTCCGCGGTCAGCGACGGCTCGATCCGCACGTCGGCCAGGTCGCCGAAGCCGGTGGTCACGCCGTAGACCGTTGCGCCGTCGGCAACCAGGCGTTCGGTGACGGCACGCGATTCGCGCATGCGCCGCGCGGCGTCAGGGTCGATCGAAACGGGTCGCCGGCCGCGCGCCACCTCGATCACGTTGTCGATGGTGAGGTCCCGGCCGGACAGCGGAAGCAGCGGCATCGGTCCCTATACTACGCACCGTGCGACGGCTGCCGGACCCCATGAGCCGCCTGGTCGTGAGCGACGATGCGGCACACCACCTTGGTGGCGCCGTCCCGAGCCCGGCGGCGGCGTTCCTGCTGGCGGTGATCGCCCTTCCCGGACTCTTCTGGCTCGTGATGCTCAAGCGCACCACGGTCTACACGGCGCCCGAGGAGTGGATGATGTCGGCGGTGGTGCCGGCCGTGCATGCCTGGGTCGAGACCAACCTGCCACCGATCGAGCTCCTGATCATCAGCATCAGCGCGCTTGGCAGCGGATGGTTCGTGGCGCTCGCCTTCGCCGCGTTGGGCTTGCTCGCGCTCGCCAACGGACGTCGCGACCTGGCGCTCCTGCTTGCGCTCGGCACCCTGGCCTTTCCGATGGAGTGGGCGCTGAAATACTTCACCTCCTCCGAGGCGATCAGCCTGGTAGGCCTTGTCAGCGCCGTCTTCAACGTTGACAACATCGGCCTGGACGACATTGCCGACTTTCCGGCCGGACACGCGCTGCGCGCGACGGTCCTGTATGGCATCGCCGCCTTCTGCGTGGCCCGTCTCGCGCACGACCATCGCCAGGGCCAGGTCGCCTACGTGGTGGCTGCCATCTTCGTCGGAGCCATAAGCGCCACCCGCATCTACCTCCAGGCGCACTACCCGATGGATGTGCTGGGCGGCTGGATGGCCGGTGGCTCGCTGCCCGCCACCCTGGTGGCGGTCCACGTCCCCAACACCGACGAGCGGGCGCGGGCCCGCGAGCTCGCCCAGGCCGCAGCCCATCCTCGTGGGCGACGGGTGGCGGTCCCACGACGCACGTCGACCGAGGGCTGACCGCTGCTCGACTTCATCGACCGCGAGGTCATCCCGTTCGTCCTCCAGATGTACGACGCCGTCGGCTATGTGGGCGTCGGCGTGGCCGTCGCGCTCGAGACGATCGTGGCGCCGATTCCCTCCGAGGTGATCCTGCCCATGGCCGGCTGGAAGGGCAGCCAATCAGTGGCGGACCCTTCCGTCGTCGAGCCGCTGACCGGCCTGCCGTGGAACATTCCGTTGGCCGTCGCCCTCGCGACGATCGGCAGCGTGGTGGGTGCGCTGGTCGGCTACGCCATCGGCGCATGGGGTGGGCGCCCGATCCTGGACCGATTCGGTCGCTACGTCGGCATCGGCGGCTCAGACCTGGACCGGGCGGACCGTTGGTTCGAGCGATGGGGTTCATGGGCGGTCTTCCTGGGCCGCATGATTCCGCTCGTCCGCACCTTCGTCAGCTATCCCGCCGGCATCAGCCGCATGCCGATCGGCCGCTTCCTGATATTCAGCACGCTCGGTTCGCTGCCGTGGAACCTGGCGCTCATCTACGCCGGATTAGTCGTCGGCGAAAACTACCCGCAGATCTCCGCGGCAATGAAGCCCTACGAGTACGCCATTTACGCCGTCGTCATCGGTCTGATCGTGCTCTTCGTCGTCCGCTGGTGGTGGGGCAAGCAGGGCCGATCGTCCAACTGAATCCCGGCCGGCTCCGCGTTATACCTGACTGGCGGCTGAACCGAGGCGGTAGCGGCGGATGGCCTCAGCGGTGCGCGAGCCGCCCAGCCGGTCGCCATCCACCGATGGTGTCGATCTTAGGCGGCCCTGGCACCGAGGTGGCGATCCGGCGGTGCCCATCCACGCTCGACGAGGGCACTTTCGGTGTGCGCAGGGGATCCGCAGGCGCCTTACGCCGACAGGGTCGATGGATGGCAACTTCCCACTCGGATCAGGCGTGGCGCGACGCGGCCGGGACGCCCTGAACGACGCGAGGTTGACCGGCCGCCGAACCCGTGCCACGATCGCAGCAATCGAACCATCCATCGTCTTCGGGGCGGGGTGAAAGTCCCCACCGGCGGTAGGCTCACGCGTTGAGTCAGCCCGCGAACCTCACCGGTGACCGACACCGATGAGGCCGACCTGACCCTCGGCACGCGCCGAGGCAGACAGGGCCGACGGTCACAGTCCGGAAGGGAGAAGACGACCACCTGCTCCGCCGTTCCCGGTGGAGGCAGTGGCGATGCCCCGTGCGCGATGACCGCAAACGTCACGGGAGCGCGATGAGCTCGCACACACTCACCAGCACCGGCGACTCCACCGGCCTCGGCGTCGCGATTCGTGATGTGACCGTTCGTTTTGGCACGGCGACGAGGGGCGTTGAGGCAGTGGCGGGCATCAGCCTCGAGATTGCTCCGGGCTCGTTCACGGTCATCATCGGGCCGAACGGCTGTGGCAAGAGCACCCTGCTGCGTCTGGTCGCCGGCCTGCTCGCGCCCACCGTCGGGAGCGTCACGGTCGACGGCCGCGCGCCAAGTTCTGGAGATGGCCGCGTCGGCCTGGCATTCCAGCAGCCTCGGCTCGTCCCGTGGCGCACGACCCTCGAGAATGTGGCGCTTCCCCTCGAGCTGGCGGGCGTACCGACACCGGAGCGCCGCGAGCGTGGCAAGGGTGCCCTCGAGCGCGTGGGCCTGGCAAGGGCGGCTGCGCTCTGGCCACGCGAGCTGTCCGGCGGCATGGCGCAGCGCGTTGCATTGGCGCGAGCGCTGATCGGCGACCCGCCGGTGCTTCTGCTGGATGAGCCCTTCAGCGCGCTCGACGCCCTGACCCGCGAAACGTTTGACGACGAGCTTCAGCGGCTGTGGCTCGATCGGCGTCGCACGGTGATCCTCGTGACGCACAGCGTCAGCGAGGCGGTCGCGCTCGCCGATCGGGTGGTGGTCATGACGCCGCGGCCCGGCAGGGTGTCCCGAAGCGTCATGGTCGACCTGCCACGACCCCGCCCGGCCGAGCTGCTCGGCGACCCGAGAGCCGCCGACCTTGCGGCCGAGGTTCGCGCAGCGCTCAGCGAGGGCCACTCGCTCGAGATGCGGCCGTGGGCCGAGCAGGAGGGAGCGGCATGAGGCGCATCGGCGCAGGATTGGTCAGCCTCAGTGTCTTTCTCGTGATCTGGAAGCTGGCAACCGTCGTGGGCGGCTATCCGGTGTATATCCTGCCTGCGCCCGAAGTGGTCGGTGAGCGAGCGGTGCGCGCCATCGCCTCCGGCGTCCTGTGGGAGCACACTGCCGTCACCCTGCTCGAGATCGTCCTGGGCTTCGC
>JBPCKH010000174.1:0-6004 GCA_051004475.1 Candidatus Limnocylindria bacterium
GCCTGGTACGAGCTCTTCCCGCGCTCCCAAGGCCGCGACCCCAGGAAGCCTGCTGCCACGACCTTCGTGGAAGCAGAGTGGCGCCTGCCGGATATCGCGGCCATGGGCTTCGACGTGGTCTATCTGCCGCCGATCCACCCCATCGGGCGCACGAACCGCAAGGGCCGCAATAACACGCTCGATGCGGGCCCGGATGACGTCGGATCGCCGTATGCCATCGGCGCAGTCGAAGGCGGCCACGACGCCGTGGCACCCGAACTGGGCGGGCTGGGCGAGTTCCTGCACTTTCGCGAGGCCGTCGAGGCACACGGCATGGAGCTGGCCATGGACCTGGCCATCCAGGCCGCACCCGATCATCCGTACGTGATGCAGCACCCAGATTGGTTCCGGCATTCGCCCGATGGCACCATCAAGTACGCGGAGAATCCGCCCAAGAAATACCAGGACATCTACCCGGTTGATTTCGGCGGCGATGATGCGACCGAGCGCGAGGCGCTGTGGCAGGAGTGGAGGCGCATCTTCGAGGTCTGGATCGAGCGCGGGGTCAGGATCTTTCGGGTCGACAATCCGCACACCAAGCCGATCCCGTTCTGGGCCTGGCTGATCGGCGAGATCCAGCGCGACCATCCCGAGACGATCTTCCTGTCCGAGGCATTCACGAAGCCGAAGATGATGCGGCAACTGGCCAAGGTCGGGTTCACGCAGAGCTATACATACTTCACCTGGCGCGAGTCGGCGGCTGAGCTGCGCGACTATCTGACCGAGCTGACGCAGAGCGAGATGGTCGAGTACTTCCGCGGAAACCTGTTCGCCAACACGCCCGACATCAATCCCCACCACCTCGACCATGGCCGGCCGGCGTTCGTGATCCGCAGCGTGCTGGCCGCAACGCTCTCGAGCTCCTATTGCATCTACTCCGGCTGGGAGCTGTGCGAGTCGGCCCGGCTTGGCGAGCGCGAGGAGTACCGGGACAGCGAGAAGTTCGAGATTCGCGCCCGCGACTGGGACGCCAAGGGCAACATCAAGCTGCTGATCGGTGAGCTGAATCGCCTCCGTCACCAACGCCCTGCGCTCAAGCGCTACGACAACCTCCGATTCGAGAGCGTGACCGGCGAGCGAACCCTCTTCTACCGCAAGGCGCTGCCGCACGGCCGGGTCGATCCGCTGACCGGTCATCCGCACCGCTGGCGCGACGCCGTCTATGTCGCGGTGAACTGCGACCCGACCACCGCGGAGCGTGCGATTCTGCATCCTGACCTGCCTGCCGTCGGCATTGCCTGGGATGAGCCGTACCACCTCACCGACCTGCTCACGGGGCGGACCTCGCAGGAGCTCGGCGCCGACCTTCCGATCCTATTGGATCCAGCCGTGGAGGCCTTCCGCATCTTCACGATCAGCAGATTGAACGCGGAACAGTGACGAGTGCGATGCCATCCAGCTCTCTGACCAGAATGGTCATGGCTGCGCTCGTACTGGCGCTCGGCGGCTGCGGATCGAGCCGGGACTACTCCCTGGCGTGCGAGGACGTCCTGCCAGACGGGTCCCAGGCCGAGGTCGACTGCGATGCGCTGGTTGAGGCGGTCGCGGCCGGATTGGTTGACGGCTGGGAAGTCACTGAGGCCGCCGTCTGGGCATTCGTGGGATGTCCGCCCGGCGCGTACTGCGCCCTGATCGGCAGTGTTCCCTCGTCGCCCGCGCCTGTTTCAGCGTTGATTGGTGTTCGCACCGCGGACGGCGACGCAAGCGTTTGGGGAGTGAGCGACGTGGCCGCTCATTCCGTGGTACATACCATCACCCTCGGATACGACCCGAATGACTTCATCGATGGGCTCGCGCGATCAGCCGCGGCCTCAAGATCGCCATGACCCGGATGGAGTCACCGGTGACGCCCAACGACGCCTCGCCGCGTCCCGAGGTCGCTGCGCCGCACCTGCTGCGCGACGATCCGCAGTGGTACAAGGACGCGATCATCTACCAGCTGCATGTCAAGGCCTTCAACGACTCGACGAATGATGGCGTGGGAGATTTCGCCGGACTCGCCGAGCGGCTGGATTACATCGCCGATCTGGGGGTCACGGCCATCTGGCTGCTGCCCTTCTATCCGAGCCCGCTGCGCGACGACGGCTACGACATCGCCGCCTTCACCGAGGTGCATCCCGACTACGGCTCGCTGCGCGAGTTCCGCGGCTTCGTGCGCGAGGCCCATCGGCGCGGCCTGCGCGTCATCACCGAGCTCGTCATCAATCACACCAGCGATCAGCACCCGTGGTTCATGGAGTCGCGGTCCAGCCGCAGGAGTCCAAAGCGCGACTGGTACGTATGGAGTGATACCGACCAGAAGTATCTCGACGCACGCATCATCTTCACCGACACCGAGTCGAGCAACTGGACCTGGGACCAGGAATCGCAGCAGTACTACTGGCATCGGTTCTTCTCTCACCAGCCGGACCTGAACTTTGACAATCCGCAGGTCGTGCGCGCGGTGCTCCGCGTCATGCGCTTCTGGCTCGACCTCGGCGTCGATGGGCTGCGCCTGGACGCCGTGCCGTACCTGGTCGAGCGGGAGGGTACCAACGGCGAGAACCTGCCGGAGACGCACGCGGTCCTCAAGCGGCTGCGGGCCGGCATGGACGCGCGCTACGAGGGCCGGATGCTCCTCGCAGAGGCGAACCAGTGGCCGCCCGACGTCCTGCCCTATTTCGGAGACGCCAACGCTCCCGAATGCCACATGGCGTTCCATTTTCCTCTCATGCCACGCATCTGGATCGCGCTGCGGCGCGAGGACCGCTACCCGATCGTCGAGATCATGGACCAGACGCCGCAGATCCCCGACGAGGGGCAGTGGGCGCTCTTTCTGCGCAACCACGACGAGCTGACGCTCGAGATGGTGACCGATGAGGAGCGTGACTTCATGTACGCCGAGTATGCCAAGGACGCTCGGATGCGCATCAATGTCGGTATTCGCAGACGCCTGGCCCCGCTGGTTGACAACAGCCGGCGACGGATCGAGCTCCTGAACTCGCTCCTGTTCAGCATGCACGGCACGCCGGTCATCTACTACGGCGACGAGATCGGGATGGGCGACAACGTCTACCTGGGCGACCGCAATGGCGTTCGTACGCCGATGCAGTGGACCGGCGATCGCAACGCGGGCTTTTCGCGCGCCGATGTCCACGCGCTGTACGCCCCCCTGGTGGCCGATCCGGTCTATGGCTACCAGGCGGTCAACGTCGAGTCGCAGGACCGGGTTCCCGGCTCCCTCCTCAACTGGATGAAGCGCCTGATCCGCGTCCGTCGCGCACATCCGGTCTTCGGCCGCGGGTCACTGGAGTTCCTGCACCCCGAGAATCGTCGCGTCCTTGCGTACCTGCGCGAGCACGAAGGCGTCTCGATCCTGTGTGTCGCCAATCTCTCGCGTTTTGCGCAGTACGTGGAGCTCGACCTGTCGCGCTTTCGCGATCGGGTGCCGGTGGAGCTGATCGGTCGCGTCCACTTTCCGCCCATCGGAGAGCTTCCGTATCTGCTGACCCTGGGCCCGCACGACTTTTTCTGGTTCGAGATGACCGATGGCGGCGGCTGACTCGCAGCCGGTCTCGGTCCTCCGTTCACCGCCTATCAGCGGCGCCAACTCAACCCGATGGCGGAGCCCTGTTGGCCCGTGCGCGGTAGGCGCCGCTCATCGGCGCAAACGCGACCAGACGGCACAGTTCGAGTGGCTCCGGCTCCGTTGCCGCCGCTCAGCGGCGCGATTGCGGCCCGACGGCGGTATGCAGGCGGTTCGACGCACCGGTCCGGCTGGCTCTGGCTCAGTTAGCGCCGCTCAGCGGTGGCGAGCGCCACGACTCGAACACCGGGATTGGCCGCACGCACCGCGGCCGCGCGGTTCGTGATTCCCCTGACGGCACCCTGGCTTGCCACCCAGCGCTGGTTTCGCGCCAAGCAGCGGCCGATCGCCACGGTCACCCGGTTCGACGGTGCAGACCTTGACCCAGTCGACCTCGGCATCCTGGAGGTCACCTATGCCGATGGCGGTGCCGCCGACCACTACCTCGTTCCCACCGTTGGAGGTCGCGAGCCCGTTGACGGCGACGGTGCCTGGACGGCGATCGTGCGCGCCATCGCGGACGATATCGAGATCCCGACGGAGCGCGGGCGTTTCAGCTGCGCGCGGACCGATGCGCTCGAGGAGCTGCTGCCATCGCCACACGAGGCGGCGGAGGTGCTCGGCGAGCGCCGGCTGCAGGTCGAGCAGTCCAACACATCGGTCATGCTCGGCGAGCGCCTCATCCTCAAGCTGTACCGGCTGCTGGAGGCTGGGGAGAGCCCTGACCTGGAGGTCAGCGCCTTCCTGACCGACGTCGGATTCGCCGATACGCCCGCGGTCGCGGGCGCCATGACCTACGCGCCCGGCGACGGTGAACCCGCCGCGGCCGCGATGCTGCAGGCCTTCGTCCCCTCGACCGGGGATGCCTGGGCCGCGATGCTGCGGGCGCTCGTCGAGGAACCAGCTCGTGGCGTCGAGCTCGCCAGCACCCTCGGTCGAACGACGGCCGCCATGCACGCTGCCCTCGCGTCGCGACCGGACAACCCTGCCTTTCCGGCGCGCCCGGCGACGGTCGATGAGACGGCAGCCTGGCGCGCGTCGGGCGAACGCCAGCTCGCACAGGCGGTGACGGCGGTGACCGACGAGGCGCACGAACGCCTGGTCGCGCTGGCGCCGGCCGTCACAGCACGCCTTGCGGATACGTTCGGCGCCGCGCCCGATGAGGCGCAGGTGAGTCGCATCCACGGCGACTACCACCTCGGCCAGCTCCTGGCACGCACCGATGGGGGATTCAGCGTCATCGACTTCGAGGGCGAGCCGGCCCGCCCGCTGGCCGAGCGGCGTCGGCCGGGGTCGCCGTTCCGCGACGTTGCCGGCCTGTTGCGCAGCCTCGACTACGCGGCCCGCACCGCCGCGCGGTCCAACCCGCGCCTCGACGCCGACGGCTGGCTTGGCGATGCGCGCAGCGCCTTCATCGATGCCTACGGACGCATCGGTCCATCAGAGGTCAGCCTTCTGAAGGCGTTCGAGCTGGAAAAGGCGTGCTACGAGGTCCGCTACGAGGCGAGCAATCGTCCGGACTGGCTGTGGCTGCCGTTGGCCGCCGTTGAGCGGCTGGCAGGTGCTGCGCCAGGCGGGAATGCGCTCGCGTGAGGAGCCGACCAGGGCTGATCGGCTTCCGGATCTCGGCCACCGCCTCGGCCGGGCTGGACTGGCCGATGCTGGACGCGACCTGGGCCACGGCCGGCCAGCTCGCCGTGTTCGACGCCGGCTGGATGAGCGACCACCTCTCGGACGCCAGCCGCGAGCGCGGTGGCGTCGCGTTCGAGTCGCTGACCACGCTGGCGGCGCTCGCCCACCGTGTGCCGAACCGATGGATCGGTGTCGCCGTGCTCTCGGCCACCTTCCGCCATCCCGCCGTCGTCGCGAAGGCGGCGACGGTCCTGGACAACGCAACGGGCGGTCGGTTCATCCTGGGGTTGGGCGCCGGCTGGCACGCGGGTGAGCACGAAACGTTCGGGATCAGGCTTCCGGAGCCGGCCGAGCGCTTCGATCGGCTCGAGCATGCGCTGGCGGCTCTGCACGCCCTCTTCTCGCCGGCGGCGGCGGCGCCTCCGGGAGTCACCGTCCTCAGTCCCCATTTCCCGCTCCGCGGCGCGACGAACGAACCAGGCACGGTCCGTCCCCACGGTCCCGCCATCTGGCTCGGCGGGCAGCGTCGACGCGGGATCGCGCTCGCGGCGCGCTACGCGGAGGGTTGGCCGATGCCGGGGAACCGACCCGGCGACATCGCGTACTTCGCCGCAAAGCGCGACGAGATTCGCCGCGCGCTCGAGGCCGGCGGGCGCGACCCGGACGACTTCACGTTCGCTGCCCAGCTCGACTGCGGCACGTCCGCCGCCACGCGCCGCACGGCACTTGGCACCGCGCGCCGGGTTGTCGAGGTGGGCGCCTCCCACC
>JBPCKH010000175.1:0-6980 GCA_051004475.1 Candidatus Limnocylindria bacterium
TCCCCGGTCCAAGGGATAGGCGCTACGGCCCGACACCGGCGGGAAAGGAGGAGACGCGCAACCGGGGCGACCCCCGCGTTCCCCACCGCAGCCGGGCCCAGTGCGGCGGTGACAAGGACCGCCTCCGCCGTCCGCCGCTCGGCCGCGTACCCGTCGATCAGGCCGAGGAGGCCAGTCTGGAGTGTCGTCACGTCCGCGTCGCGCAGCGTCGTCACGAACTGCGGATACGCCGTTCGCATCTGCCGCAGGTCCGCGGTGAGCTCCTCGAGGTTCTGCGCATTGAGCTGCCCTGGATCGATGAACATGCGCCATGCGTAGCGGGCTGGCAATCCGTTCCCGATGAGCTCGAGATACGCATCGGCAGAAAGGAGCGCCGTGCCCGACAGGATACGGACGGTCGGATTGACGACGATGACCGTGGGAAGCGCGAGCGACGGATCGTTCATCCAGAACTCGTCCTGTGGGTCGTCCAGCGTGTACAGTCCGACCACGTCGGCCGCGGCGCGGACCGGGCCGCTGAACTGCCCGACCAGCGTGTCCTCGGTATCAGGGACCAGTTCCATACGGTCGCCCAGGCCGACGCCCAGCTCATCAGCGATCTGCGTCGAGAGGCCCACCTCGAAGACCGTCGCGTCTTCAGGCTCGCCGGGCAGCGTCCCGCGTTGCCCAGGAATCGTCGTGGTCTCCCCGGTCGGCGGACGCCCTTCGACATAGGTGATCCGCTCGTCGACGCCGTCGGCAAATCGGAACCGCAGAAACGTCGGCTGCTCCCTGGGAGGGTCCTGCACCGACCAGCTCGCGCTCTCGGCGTGGTGGGTGCGTCCGGCGATCAGGGCGCGCACGCTGTCGGGGAGTTCCACCTCCAGCCGCGAGCCGGCATCGGCGACCGACTGCAATCCGCTGCCGCCGCCCAGGAAGCCGATCTGGCCGAGCTCGAGGTTGCGCTCGATCGCCTCGGCCCCGTTGACGTCATGGCGCAGACCGTCGTCGGCAACGCGGTTGAACAGGCGGGGACCGGCGGCCGCCAGAAAAGCGGTGACCGCCACGATGAGGGCCAGCACGAGCATCGGACCGATCTCCGACCGATAGCGATTGAGCAGGAAACCGATGGCGCGCATCGGTCAGTCCTGTCCCGCTCGAAGCACGCCGCTGACCGGGACCCTGCGCAGGATGCCGCCGATGACGACGACCACGATCACGAGCCCTCCAGCCGCCAGGAGGTGGACCACCCCGATGGCGAGCCAGGGGATCTCGACGAGCACCGGCGGAACAACAATGCGTGCGTCCGCGGTCAACGTCACGAAGGGCAGCACCAGCCAGGAGAGGACCAGGCCGAGCCCCGAGCCCGTCACGATGCCCGCGGCCAGCAGGAACGCGTTTTCGAACGTCAGCCAGGCAGAGAGCTGGCCAGGTGACATCCCCATTGCACGCAGCAGCGCGAACTCGCCGAGACGTTCACGCGTGCTGACGACCGCGCTGACCACGAAGCCGAGGATCGCAACGATGAGGGCCGCGATCGACCCGATTGCCAATGCGCCAATGACCCCGAGCGCGACCGGATCCTCGGTGAGCTCCTCGGCCCGCTCCGTGCGGCTGGTGAGCGACTCGACCGAGTACGGATCGCGGTTGAGCGCCGTGACGGCCGCCGCCTCATCGGTCACCGACAGCCACCACTCATCGGCGAACAAGCCTTCACCGCTCCGCGCATAGGTGGCCAGCGCGAATCCGCCGAGATCCACGATCGCGAACGGCTCTCGCGGCTCGAGGGTTGGAAATGCGTCGATGATCGCGGAGATCTCGACCTGCGTGCGGCGCGTCAGGGATCCGATCGCCGCCGGGTCACCAAGCTCCGCTCGTGTTTGATCAGCGAAGCTCCGGCTAACGGCGATGGGAAGCCGTCTACCGGCAACCTCGGCCAACGAATCGGGAACGAGTCGCAGCTCGACCGGACCGTCGTCCGCGAAGATCGGCTGCTGCTCAGGAATCGAGACTGCCTCCGGGCGATTCGCGACCGGAGGAGTAGGCTGCGCTGCGACCTGCCCGCGTTCGATCAGCCAGCTCCACCCATCCCGCAGCGTCTCCATGTCGACCGATGAGACGTCTGTCACCGAGAGCTCGCCTGCGACCACGGTCTCCACCGGGGGCAGGACGGTGAGCTGCAACCCAAGCAACGCGAGCGGATAGTCCGGAAGGAGCGACTCTCCACTCGCCAGCTCGTCCGTCAGCGGAACCTCGATCCGCTGCCCCGGCACGGCCGCCCGGAACTGCGCTGCGCCGTCGAAGATGTGGATGAGACCGGCCGCGTCCCGCACCGCGACACTGACCTGGCCCAGCAGCACCATCTCCGGGAGGACGACATTGCCGTCCTCATCCCGCTCCGGAAGGTTCACGAGGCCCGTGTCGAGGCTGATCGTGAGACTCGCAGGGTCGCCGACCAGAGGGATCGGCTCGAGATCGTCGAGGTCCGGCGCCAGCGCGGCCGCCAGGTCATCCATGCTTCGACCGCCCAGCAGGTCGGGTCGGACCTCCACGACGTCGATGAGCGCAGCAGAGTCGAGCGCCAGAAGCTGCCCGCCACGGCTTGCATCGGCGACATCGAACGCGTCGACGACGACGGGCATGACACGCGCAACGCCAGCGACATCCTCGTACGCACCCCCGAACGCCCACGGGGGCAGGTCCGGGATGCTGGCGACCTCGACCCGCAGCTCGCCTCCAGCTTGATAGCTCGCCTGGTCAGCCTGTGACCGCGTCCAGGTGTTCGTGTAGGTCGCTGCGAAGGTGCCGAGGGCCGCGGCCAGCATGAGGAGCAGCGCGGAGCGCGTATATCGAAGCGGGCGCCGGGCCAGCTGACGGGCACCGAGCGGCGCAACCAGGCCGCGCCGAGTCCCCAGCAGGCGTTCCGCCAGCTCGGCAAGCAGGGGCACGACGCGCAGTGCCAGGATCGCGCCTGCCAGCAAGCCGATGGCGGGCGCCGCAACGAGCAACGGGTCCAGGCCGATGCTGCCGCGCACGGTCGCCGTCAGAGGTGCGCCGTACTGGCGCAGCTGCCAGAGGCCGATCCCGGCGAGGACGACCAGCACGAGGTCGATCCCCAGCCGCTGGGCCAGCGTCCGATTCCCCTGACGTGAGATGCTCTGGCGGACCGCCGCCAGACCCTGTCCCGATGCGAATGCGGGAACGACAAGTCCGATCAGGCATGCCAGGCCCGCGATGCCGGCCACGACGAGCGCGACACCGTCGACACGCGGCTCGATGTTCACGCCCGCGGCGGCCAGCGGCCCGATCGCGTCGAACAGACCCAGCACGCCGAGCGCGATCCACGGCGCGGCCAACGCCGCCGGGATGACGAGCGACAGGCCCTCGAGGAAGGACATCCACGCCACGTGACCGGCGCTCGCGCCGCGCGAGCGAAGCAGGGCCGTCTCGATGCGGCGCTGCTCGACCAGCAGCCCGGCCACCAGCACCAGCGCATAGGAGGCCAGGATGGCGAATTGGATGGTCAGGAGCAGAACACCCGAACGACTCACCAGCAGGGACCGATCCACGCCGCGCAGCACCTGCGGCAGATCAGTCGCCACGGTAAAGAAGGCGGAGTCGCCAAGATCCGACGTGATGCGCGACTCGAGCGCCGCGATGTCGCTGCGCATCCAGCCCACGTCCTCCAGGGCCAGGTTGTCGAACTCAGGAAGGATGCGCCAGCCGACTTCGAGATCGCCGCTAGCGACGCGCGCAACGAGGTCGTCGCCGGTGGCGATCAGCGGTCCGTGGACGGTGAACGAGGCGCCTTCGCTGACTCCCGTCAGCTCGAGGGCGTCGCCCAGCCAGTACCGATCGGTGGGATCGTTCGGCTCCCAGATACCGACGATCACGAGCTCGACGATGCGGTCCTCGCCGGCCCGGCTCGCCACCGACATCCCGTCGCCGGTCGCCAGGCCGAGCGCATCGGCCGCGCCGGTGGATATGGCCACCTCGAGCGGATTGCCGCCCGATGCCGGCCAACCGCCCTCGACAATCGAGGCATACTGGTCCAAGAGATCGGCGGCCGCAAAGACGGCGAGGTCGGTTTCGGCGGCATCGGCCACGGCGCCGTCCAGGCCGTAGGTGCCGGATCGGAGCGTGCGTTCCAGATCGCCATCGGTCCAACCCAGGATGCGTCGTGACTGGCGCGTGATGACCTCGTCGACCGTGGCGAACTCGTCGGGCGCGACGCGCATCTGGACGACGATGCTGGTGGCGCTGATCGACTCCCCCGCGAGCGTTGCACGCAACCCGCTGAGAGCCACCGCGTCGCCGTACAGGACGCCGATCGCCAACAGCGTCGTCGCGCACACGATGACCAGCCAGGTGGCGACCACGATCAGCCGGTCGGCGAGGCTTCGTTGCAGGACAACGCGCAGCGGGGCCAGCAGGCCCTCGAGCATCGAAATCCTCCTTCTCAGATATGTAGCCCGGACACGGCAGATCGGTTCACCATGCTAAGGACCGATGCGCCGGCCGGCGCGAGAGTTGCGTACGGACAACGATCCCGCCCGCACGTCCCTTCTCGACCCGTATCACGGGCTTCGGCGGAGGAGCGGAGCTCGCGGGTCGACCGGTGCGCAAGGCGTGGTCCCGGTGCGCGCGTCGGCTCGGTGACGGCCACAATCACCGAGTGTTCATCACCATCGCCGTCCTACTGGCCATCTTCGTCATTCCCGACCCATGGCGATACGCGGTCATCGGACTCGCCGTGCTCGTCGAGGTGGCGGAGACCTTCTTCTGGATGCGGCTGCTGCGCCGCCAGCCCGTCACGACTGGACCCGAAGCGATGATCGGCGAGCTGGCGCGAGTTGTCACGCCCTGCGATCCGATCGGTGAGGTACGACTCCACGGAGAGCTCTGGAGAGCGCGATGCGAGCCTGATGCCGAAGTCGACCAGCTTGTGCGAGTGCGTGCTCGTGAAGGCCTTACCCTCGTGGTCGAGCACGGCCCGTAACCGACACGGGGGCTCAACGCCGTCATCGACGGTCTCGTGGCAGCCCAGAACACGGCCTGATGTCGCCTGCGGCAACGATCTCGACTGCTGCTCAGTCGCAGCCAGGCAGCTCCTCGGCGGTCGCCCGATAGACGATGGTATGGCCGTTGGCGGTGGCCTCGATCACCGGTTCTGGATCGGTCTGCAGGAGGATCGACAGATCGATCGACTCGCCGCGCACCGATGGCTCCCACTCGGGCGGGACGAAGTCCAGCGGGTCGGCCGGAACATCCGTCCGCCAGGCGATCTCGTTCACGTGGCCGAGCCATTCGATCCCGCAATGGACGCTGAGCCGATACGGCGCCGGAAAGCCCGGCTCGACAATGGCCCCGGACTCGTTGATCTCCGGTTCGGGTAGCAACGGGTCGCCACCCACGTCACCGAGACCGGCCACCGCACCGGGCTGGGAGAGGTCGACGTCAACCAGGGTCCGCTCCTCCGGCACACCGGCGGGCGGGTCGTCGGCGCCGAGCTGAATCGCAAACGGGCCAGCCGGCAGTTTCGTGCGTTCCAGTGCCACCAGGTAGGCGCGTGGGTTGGCGTCACCGCTGCAAGCCGATGGAGGGTCGACCAGCACGATCTCGGCGTGGACCAGCGTGCGCACCGCATCGACCACCACGTCGTCCAGGCGGAGGTTCGGGCAGCTGGACCCGTAGACGGCGCCGAACCAGATCACGACCTCCGACTCGAAATCAACCGGCGGAGGATCGCTGGACAGGCCGACATCGGCCCAGAGTCGCTCGTACGAAAGCTGGTCGCTGGCGAGCCCGGTGCGGTACGGCTGGCCGGCGCCCTGCTCATCGGCGAGGAGGCGCCAGCCGTCCCCTTGCTGAGGTTGGGGTCCCTCGGCCGGCATGTCGGCCGGATCGGCGCCTTCGATGCAGACGGGCTCACCAGCGAAGCGCGCCTCGATGGCCGCGACTCGCTCCGGCTCCAGGACGCCGAGGCCGATGCCGACCACGCCCTGCTGCACGGAGATCCAGGAGCTCGGCGCGAAGATCGGATCGAGCTCCTCGCCGATTCGTCGCTGAAGCTGCTCCAGATCGGCCAGGGACCAATCGACCTCGACCGCCACCACGCCGACATCGGGGAAAAGTCGCTCCAGGTCCGCTTGGCGCGCATCGGCATCGGTACTGAAGGCGACCGTGATCCAGCCGAGCCGATCCCGATCGATCCACAGCTCCTCGAAGCCCGGCTGATCGGCTGCCCAGGCACGGATCTCCTCGGTCGGCTGCTCGTTGGCGACATAGATGGGGCTGTCGCGGTAGCGTTCGGCCGGGGCGCTGATCCACTCGATTGTTGCGCAGGTCGGGATCGTGGAGCTCGCGAATGGGATCACGGACTCTGCGGGCTCGTCAGTGCTGGAACCGCCGGGTGCTCGCGCGTCCGGGCTGCAGGCGCTCACGAGCAACGCCACGGAACACACCATCACCACGAACGGAAGCCGCATCGATCCTCCTCGCCTACTTCGCACAATTCCAGACGCTGGCGCAGTGTCATGCGGTTCCCCGAGGTCGTCCCCAGCGGTGTCCTCGATCATCATCCAACGACGACCGCGGCCGCGCCCTTTCGGGTCGGTCTGGCGACGCAAGGATTCCTCGCGAGCCAGCAGCCGCCGAAACGAAGCGTACGTGCCATCGAAGCGCGCTCGCTCGTGAGGGACCTCCACCCGGCGATTCGCCGTGCGCTGCTGCCACAGCCCAAACCAGGAAAGTTCGGGGAGGCATTTAACGATGCGTTCGATGCTTGGGTCGAACAGCTGTCGCTGCTACTCGGGACCGGCGGGTAGCCGCCCCGCACTCAAGGTTCCTCGCGGTCGTCAATTCTCCCCGGATCCCCCGGATCCCCCGGATTAAAACGAGTTGCAAGTTACGGTGATCAACAGGCCGATTCGGGGAAGTTCGGGTCATCCATCAGGATCAGCATGTGCACCACCCCATCGATCAGCGTCCCGGTTCTGGGC
>JBPCKH010000176.1:0-2934 GCA_051004475.1 Candidatus Limnocylindria bacterium
CCTGTTGACCCGCGCGCGGTTCTCGCCGATGGCGGCATGCATGACAACCTCGGCCTGCACGGGCTATGGGACCGATGCGCCACGGTCCTCTCGTCAGGTGCGGGCGGCGTCCTCCCGCCGATGGGCAAAACGTCGGGTTTCTGGCTGCGTCAGATGATTCGCCCGCTCGAGATCCACGCCGATCGGTCGCGCGCACTGCGACGGCATGTCGCCCTGGAAGAGCTCCGCGCCGGCCGCAAGGCAGGGACCCTGTGGCGGACCGATGCGGACCTCGCCGGGTACCCGATCGAGCCGGCATCCACGTCGATCCGTCCTGGCCGCCGTACCTGTCCCGCATCCGGACGCGGCTCGACCGCTTCTCAATGATCGAGCGCTGCCATCTCGTCAACTGGGGATACGTGATGGCTGATGTCGCGATCCGCTCGCACGTCGTTCGCGGGCGCCCGCCACGTGTGCTCCCGTTCCCAAAGCTCACCTTTCTGCTGCCGGTACCGGACCGTCCTGGACCGGCGCGTGAGCCATTCGAGACCCATGCGGAAGTCCCCGACGTGCGTCGGGCTCGGATTCGCAGCTGACGAGTCCAGGAAGCCGCGTCACGCGTCGATGCGGGGGACCTCGATCCAGAACGTTGAGCCGACCCCTTCCTCGGATCGCAGGCCCGCCATGCCGCGATGGGCTTCGGCGATGTGACGCACGATGGCCAGGCCCAGTCCGGCTGATCCACTGAGCGGCTCCGCGTCGCCGTCGGCTTCCCGCGCGCGGGCGCGCGATCGGTCCACCTTGTAGAAGCGCTCGAAGATTCGGCCCTGGTGGGCTTCAGCGACGCCGATCCCGTCGTCGGAGACCGAGAAGCGAACGCGATCGGGCAATGGTTCCCAGCCGAGCCGCACCTCGCCACCGCCGTGGCTGTACTTGACCGCGTTGTGCACGAGATTCAGGAGTGCCTGGCCGAGGCGCGTCGGATCGGCCATGGCGCGGGCGTTGCCGGCGGGCCGCGGAAGACGGAGCACGCGCACGTCACTGCGCTCTGCAACCGGGCCGATCCGTTCCACCGTGGCGGCGACAACCTCTTCGGGGTCGAGCGCTTCGAGCGCGAGCTTGGTCTCGCCGGACTCGATCATCGACAGGTCGAGCAACTCATCGAACAGTTGGGCAAGGTGATCGGTCTCTCGCTCGATCTGCGTTGCGAAGTCGCGCATGGTTGGTGCGTCGTCGACGTTGCCGGAGCTCAATGTTTCGGCGAGTAGCTTGATCGAGGTCAGTGGCGTGCGCAGCTCGTGACTGATGTTCGCGACGAAGTCACGTCGCACGCGCTCGATGCGACGCAGTGCGGTGATGTCATGGAGCGACATGATGAGGCCACCATTGTCGAGCGGGACCGCGTCGACGGCGAACTGCCGGGCTCCCAGGCGGCCAAGATCGGCCTCACCACTGGTGGGCTCACCGCTCGAGGCGGCCTGTCGCGCCACCGCGTCAAGCGAGGCAGAGCCGAATGCTGCGATGAGGCTCATGCCGCTCAGCGTCGCCTCATCGCGATCGGCGAGAAAGGCCGCCTCAGGTCCAGCACGCACGATGCGCAGTCGTTCGTCGACCATGATCAACAGGTCGCCGCCGCGACGGCCGAGCAGCGCCTCGAAGGCGGGCGACGATGTCGGCCCGGTCACGCGGATCGCGGCGCGAACGAGTACCCGACTCCGCGCACGGTGCGGAAGTAGTTATGGCCGTCGGCGGCGCGCAGCTTGCCGCGCAGCCAGCTCACGTGGACATCGACGGTGCGGCCGTCGCCGAGATAGTCGTATCCAAAGATTCGGGCCAGCAGCTGGTCGCGGGTGAAAATCCTGCCGGGGTTGGCGGCAAGGTGTGCCAGAAGGTCGAACTCCTTGGTGGTGAGATGGACGGAGTCGCCGCCGATGGTGACCTCGCGCCTGGCCACATCGATCGCCACCGTGCCGAAGGCGAGCTGCTCGCGACGTTCCGGCTCGTCGGTCTCTCGTCGATGGCGGCGCATCACGGCTTCGATCCGCGCCAGCAGCTCGGGACGGCTGAACGGCTTGGCGACGTAGTCATCGGCGCCGATCTTCAGGCCGACGACGCGGTCGATCTCGTCGCCCTTGGCGGAGAGAATGATGACCGGCGTCGTCACGCCCTCGCGGCGCAGGACGCGCAGGACCTCGACACCGCTCATGCCCGGCAACATCACGTCGAGCAGGATCAGGTCGAGCCGCTCGTTGCGCGCAGCCTCGAGCGCGGCCTCGCCATCGGCGGCCGATGTTACTTCGTATCCCTCGCGGGCAAGGTTGAAGGTGAGCGCCTGGCGCAGGGTTGGGTCGTCCTCGACCAGGAGCAGCCGCCGTCGCATCGGTCCCCCTCTTAGGGGTTGAGGTCCTCGACCTGGCCGGTGGCCAGGTACACGACGTCCTCGCCGATGTTCGTGACGCGGTCGCCGAGTCGCTCCAGGTGATGTGCCGCAAAGAGCATGTGCGTGGCCTGCCGGGCCCGCTCGGGCGCGACGGTCATGAGCTGCGTGGCGTCCTGGTAGACGCTGTTGTAGAGATGATCGATCTCGTCGTCACGCGCGCAGACCTCGCGAGCATCCTTCTCGCTGATGTCGACCAGCGCCCGCATCGCGGATCGGAGCTGCTCGCGGCAGATCTGCTCCATGCGCGGGATCTGCTTCAGGATCGGCGTCTCCGGCTCCGTCGCCAGTTGCTGCGCCAGCTTGGCGATGTTGACCGCGTAGTCACCCATGCGCTCGAGCTCGGCCGCCGCGTGGTACAGCGCCAGCAGCTCGCGGACGTCACGGGCCATCGGGCCCTGCGTGGCGATCAGAGTCGTGATCTCGAGGTTGATCTGCCGCTGGAGCTCGTTGACCTCGGAGTCCTCCCAGCGGACCGTGTCGGCAAGGTCCGAGTCTCGCTCGATGAGCGCTCGCCC
>JBPCKH010000177.1:0-7474 GCA_051004475.1 Candidatus Limnocylindria bacterium
GTCAGCATGTACTGGCACTTCGTCGACGTCGTGTGGATCGTCGTCTTCTCGACCATCTACCTGCTGCGATAGGGAGGCGTCACCATGCCCGATACCGCCGTCGGCTTCGTCCTCCTCGGGACCGGCATCCTCGTCGTATTGGGCGTGGTGTTCGCAATCTCATCGCGTGCCGGTGGACCGAGCGCTGCGTCCGCGCCGCCGCGCGGCGTGCACATGCCCGGACCCAGCTTCCTGCCGGTGGTCATGTCCCTCGCCGTGGCGCTGATGGGCGCCGGCCTCGTATTCCGCGCCGACGATCAGCTCGCGAACCCGTTCCTCGCCATTCCGGGGCTCCTGGTCTTCGTCGTCGGTGCCGTCGCCTGGGTCCGGGCGGCGAACCACGAGTGGTCCGATGTCGAGCACGGGTCGCACGACGACGGATCGGCGCACTGAGGCGCGAATGAGCGCCACCGCGGCCGCGGGACGGGGTCTCGATCTCGGTCGTCTTGGACTGCGGCACCTCGTGGTCGCCGCGAGCGTGCCGGTTCTGCTGCTTGCGCTGTTCGGCGGCTTCGTGATGACGCGCATGCCCATCGCCTCGCCGACCGCCATCGGCAGCATTGCGCCGGACTTTTCGCTTGCCGACCTGGATGGGAATCCGATCCACCTCGCCGAGCTGCGGGGGCGTCCGGTCATCGTCAACTTCTGGGCGAGCTGGTGCGGACCATGCGTCGAAGAATTCCCGCTCCTCAGCCAGGCAGCGACGCGCCACGCCGACGACGGGCTCGTCGTGATCGGGATCGTGTGGCAGGATCGGTCGGAGGCGGCGCGTGACTTCATGACCCGCAACGGCGCGACCTGGGCATCGGCGATGGATCCGGGCGAGCGCGTGGCGACCGACTATGGCATCCTCGGGCCGCCGGAAACCTACTTCATCGGCCGCGACGGCATGATCGTCGCACGACAGATCGGACAGGTCTCGGCAGCCTCGCTCGACGAGAAGCTGGCCGCCATCATCGAGGAGTGAGCATGAGCAGCAATCTACCCGCGAGGCGCACCGAGACGCTCGACACCCAGACCGATGACCGGATGCCGCTCCAGGCGCAGAGGCCGCTGAGCGTGGCGTTCCTGCCGCTGGCGCTCATCACGTTCATCACCCTGGCCCTCATCATTGCCGCCTGGACCTTCGTGGCCGCCGCGACGTGAGGTGACCGAGCCGGCCATCGACCTGCGCGGGCTCCGCAAGTCATACGGTCCGCTGGAGGCGGTGCGCGGCATCGATCTGCGCGTCGAGCGCGGTGAGGTGTTCGCCCTGCTCGGGCCGAACGGCGCCGGCAAGACCACGACTGTCGAGATCCTGGAGGGCCATCGGAGCCGGACCGCGGGCGAGGTGAGCGTGCTCGGGCACGATCCGGGTCGGAACGAGCGGCGGATGAAGGAGCGGGTGGGGATCGTCCTTCAGCAGACCGGCGTCGACGAGTACCTGACCGTGCGCGAGGTGGTCAGAATGGTCGCCGGCTACTACCCGCGAACGCGCGATGTGGACGAGCTGCTTGTCCTCACCGGCCTGGCCGACCAGGCTGAGCGGCGGGTGAAGAAGCTATCGGGTGGCCAGAAACGACGCGTGGACCTGGCGGTTGCCCTGGCCGGTGACCCGGAGCTGCTCTTTCTCGACGAGCCGACCACGGGCTTCGATCCATCGGCGCGGCGGCAGGCCTGGGAGACGATCCGCGGACTGGCGTCACTGGGCAAGACGGTGTTTCTGACCACGCACTTCATGGACGAGGCGCAAGCCCTGGCCGACCATCTTGCCATCATTGCCGATGGTGTCATTGTCGCGAGCGGCTCCGCCGATGAGCTCATCGACGCCGCCAGTGCCACCACCACGATTCGTTTTCGCCTGCCGGAGTCGACGGAGCTTCCCGAGACGCTCGGAGCGCGACGCGACGCTTCGGCATGGGAGCTGGAGACCGATACGCCGACGCGCACCCTGCATGAGCTGACCGAATGGGCGCTCGGCGCCGGCACGGAGCTGCTCGACCTGGAGGTCAGCCGCAGGTCGCTCGAGGACGTCTATCTCCAGCTGACGGCCGAGGAAGCGCGGGCATGAGTGGCCTGGCACTCGCCGTGCGACAGATCGGCTTCGAGAACCGCGCCTTCTGGCGGAACCCGCCTGCGGCCTTCTTCACCTTCGCATTCCCGCTGCTCTTCATGCTCATTTTCAACGTCCTGTTCGGCGCGGATGCTGCGGGCTTCTTCACGCCGGCGATCATCGTGTTCGGTGTGGTCACGGCCACCTATACCAACCTGGCCATGATGGTCACGATCGCGCGCGACGAAGGCGTCCTCAAGCGCATTCGCGGGACGCCCCTGCCGCCGTGGGCCTATCTCGCCGGGCGCATCGGTCACTCGGTTGTGATCGCACTCCTGCTTGTCGTGATCGTGGCGGGCTTTGGGTCACTCGCGTACGGCGTCGACGTGCCATGGGCCGCGCTTCCGGCCATGCTGCTCGTGCTTCTCGTGGCTGCGGCAACCTTCAGCGCGCTCGGACTGTTCGTCTCGGGCCTCATCCCGAACGCCGATGCCTCGCCGGCTGTCGTCAACGCCACCATCCTGCCGGTCCTCTTCATCAGCAACGTCTTCGTCCAGATGGAGAACGCGCCGGACTGGCTCGACTCGGTCAGCCATCTCCTGCCGGTGCGTCACTTCGCCGACGCGATGATGGCGATCTACGCGTCGGGTGCCGATGCCGGCGTGCCGTGGCTGGAGATCGGCGTGATCGGGCTGTGGGGCGTGATCGGTGTCGTGGGTGCGCTGCGATTCTTCAGCTGGGAGCCTCGAGGCCGTGCACAGTAGTGGCGGGGGAGAGGGAACGGTCGGGCGTTGCGAGCCGGTGGTGGTGCCATTCGGACTGATCGGCGGGCGGTACAGCATCCCTGCGGCGCTCCTGATTGACCGATCAGGGCGGCCCGCTGCCCGGGGCGGGATACCGCCGGGCCACGTAGGCGTCGAGGATGGCAAGGAAGCGTGGAACGATGTCATCACCGCGCAGCGTCTCGGTCTTCTCGCCGTCCACGAAGACCGGCGCCACCGGCTCCTCAAAAGTGCCGGGAAGGGAGATCCCGATGTCGGCGTGCTTCGACTCGCCGGGCCCGTTCACGACGCAGCCCATCACCGCGACGCGAAGCTCCTCGACGCCCGGATGCGTCTCGCGCCAGCCCGGCATCTGCGCCACAAGATACGCCTGGATATCGCGAGCCATCTCCTGGAAGAAGGTCGAGGTCGTGCGGCCGCAGCCGGGGCATGCGCTGACCTGTGGCAGGAAGGAGCGCATGCCCATCGACTGGAGCACCTGCTGCGCGACCTGCACCTCCTGGGTCCGATCCCCGCCGGGGTCTGGCGTCAACGAGACGCGGATGGTGTCGCCGATCCCGCGCTGGAGCAGGATCGCGAGTCCGGCGGTGGAAGTGATGATGCCCTTGGCACCCATGCCGGCCTCGGTCAGGCCGAGGTGCAGCGGGTAGTCGCAGCGAGCAGCAAGCCGGGCATAGACCTCGACGAGGTCCTGCACGCCGGACACCTTGGCCGACAGGATGATCCGGTCACGCGCCAGCCCGGTCTCCTCCGCCAGCGTCGCCGAGCGCAGGGCGGATTCGATCATGGCCTCGATCATCACCTCGCGGCTGTCGGCCGGATCGGCCAGGAGGGCGTTCGCATCCATCATCTCGGTCAGCAGCTGCTGGTCGAGGGAGCCCCAGTTGACGCCGATGCGGACCGGCCTGTCGTTGGCGATCGCGACTTCGATGATCTGGGCGAACTGCTCATCGCGACGCTTGGTGCCGACGTTGCCCGGATTGATGCGGTACTTGGCCAGCGCCGCTGCGGCGTCCGGATACTTCGTGAGCAGGAGGTGGCAGTTGTAGTGGAAGTCACCGATGAGGGGGACATCAACGCCCAGCCGATCGAGCTTGTCGCGAATCACCGGAACCGCCTGGGCAGCGGCGTCGTTGTTCACCGTGATGCGGACCAGCTCGGAACCGGCGTGCGCGAGCTGGGCGACCTGGATGGCGGTCCCGTCGGCATCGGCGGTATCGGTATTCGTCATCGACTGCACGACGACCGGATGCGCCGATCCGACCGGAATGCCGCCGACCAGCACGGTCAGGCTCGGACGACGAGGAATGGGAGTCATCACGTTCATGGTAGAACGCACTCCCGATATCGGCACGCGGCAGTCAGCGTAAAGGCCGATGGGGGAATCAGGTATGAGTCGGGAGCCATGGCGGCCTTCGAGGAGGCGCTCGCCTGGGCGCCTGCACACCCGGTTTCGATCGAGGTGGAGAACTCGGCGGTCAGCTAGCGTTCATGGCGCGCGAGGACGAGCGCGGCGTTCATGCCCCCGAACCCGAACGACGTTGAGATTGCGGCGTCAATGCGGGCGGGCGTTGCAGCGTGAAGCAGGTGGAGGTCGATCGTCGGATCGACGTCGTCGAGGTTGCACGTCCCGGGCAGCATCTCGCGGTCAAGCGCCATGGCGGTGATAACGGCCTCGATAGCGCCCGACGCACCAAGCGCATGCCCGTACAGGCCCTTCGTGCCGGACACCGGAATCCGATCCGTCATGACGCCGAAGGCGGCGCGAATGGCGCGCGCTTCGGCCGGCTCGTTGAGCGGGGTGCTTGACGCATGGGCGTTCACGTAGCCGATGCGCTCGGGGCTGATCTGCCCGTCGCTCAGCGCAGCGCGGATGGCGCGCGCTGCCTCTCGTCCGTCCGGGCGTGGCGCCGTCATGTGGTACGCATCGTTGGTGGCGCCGAACCCGACGACCTCGGCCACGATCCGCGCTCCTCGTTTCAGCGCCGCCTCGCGCTCCTCGAGCGCCATCACGGCTGCACCCTCGCTCATCACGAACCCGTCGCGTTTACGATCGAATGGGCGCGAGGCGCGAGACGGGTCGTCGTTGCGTTGCGACAGCACGCGGATCATCGCGAATGCTCCGAACGTGAGTGGCGCGAGGGGCGCCTCCGCCCCGCCGGCCAGGGCTGCGTCGACGGTACCGTCGCGGATGGCGCTGAAGGCCTGACCGATCGCCACCGCGCCCGAAGCGCACGAGTTGGCGTTGCCGACCGACGGACCGGTCAGGCCAAGATCCAGCGCCACGTTGCTCGCGCCGGCACCGCCGAAGACGGCGAGCGCGAGGGTCGGTGCCACGCCGGGCACGCCACGGGCCACGAAGCCGGCATGCTGCGCTTCGCCGAACGCAATGCCGCCGAGTGCCGAGCCGATCCATACGCCGGTGGTCGCACCTCCCGTGACGCCATCGAGCCCGGCGTCCTCGAACGCCATGCGCGACGCCGCCACCGACAGCGCGCTGACGCGGTCGCGGCGCCGTGCGCGGTGCGCATCCAGGTGGTCCGCGGGGTCGAAGTCGTCGATCTGGGCCGCGATGCGCGACGGGAACATGCTTGCGTCGAACCGGTCTATGGCGCGGACCGCGGATCGATCTGCCAGGACGCCGTCCCACAGCCCGTCGGCGCCGCTGCCGATCGGCGTGATTGCGCCGATGCCGGTGATCACCACGCGACGCCGCGTCATTACCCGGACGTCTCCGCCAGCTCGCGGATGCGCCGGAGGGTACGGCCGGCGATGGCCTCGATGAACTGCGGGCCGATGACGTGGCGTGCCGCGAAGTCGCCGATCAGCGGCCAGCCCAGCTCGAGCCGATGCTCGATGCTGACTTCCGTGCCGCCGTCGACCGGCTCGAGGTGCCACGCGACCCACATACCTTTCGTCACGCCGCCGGTGTGCACGAACTCGATCGTGCGTCGTTCCGGCATCGGGCGCTGAATCGCCTCCCAGGTGACCGGGATCGGTCCGCGCCGGGCCCCCATGGCGAACCGACGTTCGCCGCCTGGGTCGTCCACGCTTCGGACGTAGCGGTAGTGGGGGAGGATCTGCGGCCATCGCTCGACCTCCGCCGCGAGCGGGAAAATGCGCTCCCACGGGGCGCGCATGACCACATGGATCCTGCTCTTCATGGCGCCAGGACCTCGAGCAGCGCGCGGGGTGACAGCGCGTCGGTGGCGGGTCGGCAGTCGCCCAGCGCGGAGCCGAGCCGAAGGGCTGCGCGCGGCCGTGTCGAGAGGCGCCCGACCGCGTGCTCGAGCAGTGGCGGAGCCGCCAGGAAGCCTTGCACGAGCCAGCTCAGGGCGGTCTTCGCGGCGAAGGCCCGGCGTCGCTCGGCACGGTAGGCCGAAGCCACCTCGCCCCCGGCCAGGATTGCGCCGGCGGCCGCGCGCGCGGATCGGAGCGCGCGGTGGATGCCCTCGCCGGTAAATGGATCCACGAAGCCGGCCGCGTCGCCGATCAGGAGCCAGCCGTCTCCCGCGGGATGCGAGACCCGGTGGCCGATCGGTGCCGCGCCGCGAATCGGCGTCAATGGCTGGCTGTCCACCAGGCGCCTGGCGACGGCCGGGATGCCCGCGATGGCCGCGTCGAATCGGTCTCGCGCAGAGGTGCCGTGGTCGCGCATCGGGAGCGCCATCCCGACGTTGAGCTCGCCGCCCGGCGTCGGCGCCAGACCAACGTAGTGGCCGCCCCCGACGTGCATCTCGCCATGGTCGGTCAGGCTGTCGACGCCTGCGTAGTGGGCCACCAAGCCCAGCCGCCGCGGGACGCGCACGGGCCGATCGACGCCGAGCAGGCGGCTGACGCTCGAGCGTGTGCCGTCGGCACCGATGGTCCAACGGGCGATGATCGTCTCCTCGTGCCCCGTGCGCTGATCGCGCAGCGTGGCACCGCGGATCCGGCCGCGGTGGCTGCTGAGCGCGGTGACGCGGGTCTGCTCCCGGAGGACCGCGCCGGAGATGACGGCGTGCTCGGCCAGTCGTGCGTCGAAGCTGCGCCGGTCGACGCCCCAGGCGTGGCGGCTGCCGACGGCGTCCGCGTAGCGGATCGGAACCGACTTTCCTCCGGCATGCAGGTCCATGCCCACCAGGGGCACCGCTGATTTGGTCCAGTCCTGCGCAAGCCCGATGCGCCGCAGCTCCTCCGCGATCCGCGGGCTGGCGTACTCGGCGCAGGCTTTCGACCTCGGGTGCGCGCCAGCCTCCACCAGGAGGACCGATGCACCGGCTCGCGCCAGCGCAGCCGCCAAGGCCGATCCGGCGGGCCCGGCCCCTGCGATCAGGACATCGACCGAGGTCATCCTGCGGCCGCCGTCACGACGCGTGGCATCCAGCTCGGCGACCGCCATCGCACGGCAAGGCCGGCAGCGTCCAGCAGGCCGCCCAGCTCCCCCAACGTGTAGGCGCGCCGCGCCGAGACAAGGCCGTCGTTGCGGGTCACCGGGCTGCGTCCGAAGGCCACCACGCTGACCGCCGTGGCCACGAAGGGCAGGACGCCGCGCCGCAGGTCGTTGATCACGACACCATGCCGCGACACGCGTCGCATCTCGCGAAGGACAACGACCGCCTCCTCGGGATCCAGGTGATGG
>JBPCKH010000178.1:0-5909 GCA_051004475.1 Candidatus Limnocylindria bacterium
CCTCGGGGCCGACACGATGCGTTGGCTCGACCGGCTCGACGCCGAGGTCGACAACATCGGCGCGGCGCTGGAGTGGGCCTTCGAGAGCGATCCGGTGCGTGCGATCCAGCTGTGCGTGGCATTCGTGCCGTACTGGAGGACACGCTCCCTTCGGGCCAAAGCGTTACCGGCATGGCTCGTGAGCCTCGCTGTCGACATCCTGCGCCGCGCGGCGGCGCTCGTGCCTTCGCTGCCGCTGCCTGGCCCCGGGGAAGAAAGGGATCGGACGGTCCTGATCTCCCGGCTTCTCTCGGGCCTCGCGTGGTCGGAGGCCGTCTGGGGATCGGCCGCCCGCGGCGTCGGCCCGGGGGACGAGGCGGTCAGACTCGCACACAAGGCGGACGACCCTCGCACGCTCGCGGAAGCAATGGGCGCCCGGAATCTCGTGGCGATCTTCGCCGGCGATCCGAACCTTCGGGACATGCACGCGGAAGCGTCTCGGGCGGCCGAGATGGCGGAGGACTGGTGGTTGTTTGCGATGATCGAGGCCGGCTGGGCGGTCCGCGAAGCGGCCGATGGAGACATCGCAGCGGCCGAGGGGAGGCTTGAGAAAGTCACGGCGGCCGCGAACCGCATCGGCAATCCATTCGTGCAGGCGTTCGCGATGCTCACTCACGGCCGGGTCGCCGGGTTCGCGAAACGCCTGCCGGACGTGCGGCGGTGGTTCGCCAGCACGATAGCCGCGTACGAGGATCTGGAGGATCAGCACTTAATCGTGATCGCGCGCAGCGACTTCGCGCACGCCCTGCGTCATGCCGGCGTGATCGATGAAGCGGAGGAGCTGTACGTACAGACGATCCACTTCTGGCAGCACTTCGGGAACCGAGGCGCCGTCGCAAATCAGCTCGAGTGCTTCGCGTTCATCGCCATCGAGCGCGACGACCTGCCGCGCGCCGCTCGCCTCTTCGGCGCCGCCGAGACGATCCGCGCGGCGGCCGACGCCCGCATGGTCGAGCACGAGCGCATCGAGTACGAGGCCGCGCTCAGCGTGCTGCGCGAGCGGCTCGACCCTTCGACCCTCGAGTCGGCGTGGGCCGAGGGCCGGCAGCTGAGCCTCGAGGAGGCCGTGCAATCGGCTGTCGGCGGCGCGCCGGCTGCAGCCTGACGCGGGCGCCGCGGCGCGAGGGATCGGTCTCCGTACTCCACCCCGGGCTGGTCGAGCAGCATCCCCCACTGGACGTGCAGCTGGACGTTGCCGATCTATCGCCGGCCGAGGCGCGGCGCTAGTTGGAGGCGGCCGCCGGGCACCCGCTTGAGGCGTTGGTCGTGCTGGCGATCACCACCGGGATGCGACAGGACGAGCTGCTCGCGCTGCGCTCGCGCGACGTTGACGGGTCTGCGCGCCGTCTCGCGGTGCCGCTTCCACGACCTGCGCCACACCTTCGCGACCCTGCAGCTCGCCGCGGGCACGAACCCGAAGGTCGTCAGCGAAGCCCTCGCCACAAGGAGGTCGGCATCACGCTCGACCGCTACAGCCACGCCCTGCCCACGCTGCACACCACGGCCATGTGCCCGCCTTGACGCGATCCTTGGAGCCCTTATGCCCGCGGGTCGGCGACCGCGCATCGCCGCCCCGGCCCGGGCTCCCCGACGCCGGCCGAGGCAAACGAAAGGCCCGATCCGAGTTCAGAACGGCCCGAGATGATCGATTTGGTACCGCATACCGGATGCGCGGGATTCCGGTGTCAGGTGTTCCAGGCTGGATCGATTGAGCGGGATTGAGTCGCGGTGGGTCGCATGGTGCGATGCCATAAGGGTGCTTATAGGGGTGCTTCGGCTTGACCTGGCGCACCCCCTTACAGCGCCTCGATCTGCCGCTCGAGCGTATCCAGAATGTCACGAGTGATGTGCCTCGGGCTGATCCGATGGAGGTCGGCGTCCCTGGACTCTCGAGCGCCGGGTCAGGCACGACCTCCGGTGCTGGGGATGCCGGAGCCCATGAGCCGACGCTCGACCGCATCCGCAGCAGCGACAGCACCTCCGGCGGCAGCGAAGGCGGCCGCAATCCGCTTTGCGCCATCGGTGCGCGTCATTGCCTCGCGGACCTTGTCGCGAAGCCGCTCCGGCTTGAGCTGCTTCGCGGGCAACCGAGTCCCCGCTCCCGCGACCTCCACCCGGCGCGCAACCTCGAGCTGGTCGCGTCCGAAGGGCACGACGCACACGGGCACCCCTCGCGCGAGCGCCTTCTGAGTCGCCCCCATCCCGCCATGGGTCACGGCACACACGGCCCGATCCAGGATGGGCCCGTGCCCGACGAAGCGCTCCACACGGGCGTTCGCAGGCACGCGGAATGCTCCCGGGTCGCCGGCCGGCAGCGTGGCCACGACAAAGACGGGCTCGTCCGCCAGTCCGTCGAGCGCCGCCTGGATCAGTCTTCCGTCGCTCTGATACTCGGACGACGTCGTGACGAGCACGATGGGCGCCGTGACCTGACCGAGCCACGCTGCCGCCTCGATTGGCGGATCCCACTCGCACGGGCCGACCATCACGACGTTGTCCGGCCAGTCGCGCCGCGGGTACTCGAACGGCTCCGCAGTGAGGTAGAGGAGGAGGGGAGGGCGGCGGAACATCGCATCGGCGTCCGCGAGCGGCTCGAGGCCCAGCTGCGCCCGGACGGCATTGACCTTCGGCATCAGCATTCGCTCCAGCATGCCCATGACGAGTGGTCGGGCGACCCGATCGCGGAGGCGACCCAGCGGTCCGCGAGCCGGCGGGAATCCCGGGCCGAACGGCGGCGCGTCGCGCGAGCTGAGCGGCAACGGGTAAGGGCAGAAGGTCGCCCACGGGCCACCCCACGCCTCCGCTGCCGCCAGCGCGCCCCAACTGTTGATGTCGACGATCACCACGTCCGGTCGCACCTCGTCGATCGCGCCGCGCAGGTCGGGCGCGTCGTGTTGAGCGCGGGCGACGAAGATCGCGACGGCGTGCGCGAGCGCGGCTCGGACGTTCGACGCCTGCCAGTCGTCGTGCTGGATGCCTTCGATGCGCTCGGAGATCGGCGTGGCGTCAAAGCCCAGACTGCGCATAAGCGGCACCTCCGACGCGAGGGTCCGTACGGCCACGAGGTGGCCGCGCTGGCGCAGCTCACCAAGGATCGGCGTGAGCGGATAGAGATGCCCTCGGGCTGGCGAGGTGTAGGCCAGGATTCGCGCCATCACGGTGCCTCCAGTAGGGGATCCAGCAGCTCGAGCAAGGCCAGTTCCGTCTGCCGCCGGCTGAGCCCGGCGTCGCGACGGAGCAGCTTCCAGGTGTAGAGGTCGCAGACCGCGACGATCTGGGCAAGACGCCGTTCGTGCTCCACCCCGGTCAAGCGCACGAGCGTCGACTCGAAGACTTGCGCGCACCAGTCGCGATGCATGCGCCGTCCGCGATCGGCGATCGCTCGGAGCGCCGGGATGCGCACCTCCTCGGCGAGCATTCGGAGCACGCGGTCGCCCATCGCCTCGAAGTGCTTCGTCAGTTGGCCGATCGCGGCCATCGAATCCGCCACGGCCGACGGATCCCGCTCCCGTCTGATCTTTGCCGACTCTCGCTCGACGGCCGCCGCGAGCAGCCCGTCCTTGCCGCCGAAGCGCCGGATGACCGTCTGAACCGAGACGCCGGCGCGCCGTGCCACGTCATCGAGCCTGAGCTGATCGCTCGGCTGGTCCCAGAACGCTTCGACCGCGGCGTCCAGGATCCGTTCGCCCGTCGCCGCGGCCTTGGTGGCGCGGACGGCCATCCGATAAGGTCGGCGAGGAGCATCTAATTTCACGTTAGCAACGTTAGCACGAAACTGCTAAGCTGGGCGCAACGAGTACCAACCCATTTCGAGAGGAGTCGCCATGCCAAGCACAAGCCGGCCAGAGACACTCGACTTCAGACCGGCGATGAGACAGACCATGGTGATAACCAGGAAGTCGCTAGAGACCGGCGGGGAGATCTCACGGGTCGAGGTCGACCTGGAGGCGGGGCAGGGCGTCCCTTTCGCCCACATCCATCCCGGACAACGAGAGATCTTCACCGTCGACGCCGGAGAGCTGGTCGTAACCATCGATGGCCAGAGCCATGTGATCACTGCCGGAGAGTCCATCGAGATCCCAACCGGTTCCGCCCACAGGTTCGCCAATCGATCCGACAAGCTGGTGCGGTTCTCGGCGGAGCACCTGCCGGCGCTGCGGTTCGAGGAGTACATCCGACTCGTCCACCGGACTGTCGAAGGGAAGAAGGCCACCTTGCCAGTGATCTTGCGCGTCGTTCGCATCGAAAGTTCCTATGGCGACACCATCATGGCCCCGCCCGGAGTGCCTCGAGTGCTAGGCAAGGTCATGTCAGGCGTCGGCAGGCTCGTCGGCTACCCCACAGGCAAGGAGCTGGCAGCCTCGCTCAAGTAGGCGTCGAAGCCATGGCGCGAACCTCCCAGTGACCGGCGGCCCGCAACGGGCCGAGCGGCCAGCCAAGAGCCGGTCAAGTGACCAGGGAAATCAGCGGCTAGCGCATCGATGTGACGGCTGAGAGGAGCGCGGTATCCCGTCCGGAAGATGACCACCGACGAGGGCGTTAGCCGCTCGAATGCAGTGACAGAGTGGCTCCTCGGGGACGGAGCGAACCTGAGGGCCGACTCCTGCCCGAGCGGTGCCCAGCGGATATCACAGAACTCACACCTGTGATTGCCTGGCAAGGCCTCGATCACGCGACCATAAGGGTCCCCGCGAGCGTAGACATGCGATTGGGTGAAACCACAGTATCTAGGGGCTGAGCCGGCCAACGCAGCACTAGATATTGTGGTGAAGTCGTACCGCATACCGGATGCGCGGAAAAACCGCGTCAACCGTGCCAACCTGACGCGATTTACGCGCCGTGAGCCGCCCTGGGACGCATGGTGCGATTCCATAGGGGTGCTGATAAGGGTGCCTGCGTGCACAGCGCGGGACCGCGGATGGCGTCCCTGGCGACTCCCACGGACCGTGCCAAGTGGTCGGGATCGCCCGCACGCCGCAGGAGGTCGTACATCCCTTCCGACGCGGAAGCTCACCTGGGCTGCGGTGATGACTGAGAGCCGCGCTTGATCCACTGGGCGCCGACGACGAGAGCGAGCACGGCGACAAGGACCAACCCGACCTCCCCGGCGAACCATGTCTCGCCGATGACGACCCAGGCAAGAAGACTCCCCACGAGAAGACTCCCCAGATTGATGGCCGCTACCACGGCAAGCAGGGCCGCTGCCGCAGACAGGACACGCCACAACGTCCTCGTCGAGCTCGGCAGGTACCAGGCACGCGTCATCGCCGCGCCGGCAATCGCCGTAAGACCGATCATCATCAGTACACCGGCTACGCCCCCATACCTGTTGGCCCCATCGTTCGCCCAGATAAAGGCCACCTTCGCCAGCCATGCTGTGCCGCCGACCACCGCAAGTACACCGAGGAGACGCGGATGCATCCACAGAGGGTACGACGAACGCTGGGGCGGTCAGACCGAGGAATGCGCAGACATGGGGTCGTTCGGGCTCAAGCGCCCAGCCGATCGCCGCACCGAGACCGAGCGCGCCTGCGGCGACGAGGATCCGCTGCGCCGCCAGACAGGATCATCGAGGTTCGATCGCCCAAGCTCGGACGTCAGCCGACGATCACCAGCGACTGCAGCCCGGAGAGGGGTCCGCCCGGTCTGGGCCCGGTCAGCTCGGGCTCGGGACCGCGGTCCGCGTCACGCGCCGCGAGCTCGGCGTCCAGCTGGGCGATGAGGCTGGGGAAGCTCGCCTCCAACGCCTCCCCATACGCCGGGCCGATGTCCTTCATAAGCGCCTTCTCCCGTTGGGTCTTCGGCGCACCAAACCGGATGTGGATCACGGTACCCGTCGTGACCGGCTCGAACTCCACCGTGTGGAGCAC
>JBPCKH010000179.1:0-21960 GCA_051004475.1 Candidatus Limnocylindria bacterium
TGCTTGGACCATGCGCCGGTGGTGCGGTCTACTCTCCGGCCATCACGGATTTCGTCATCATGGTCGAGGGCACCAGCTATATGTTCGTGACCGGACCGAACGTCGTGAAAACTGTCACGCATGAAGAGATCGACTTTGAAGGCCTTGGCGGCGCACGCATTCACAATGAGACGAGCGGCGTTGCGCACTTCCTCCGATCCAGCGAGCCGCAGGCGCTCGAGCTTGCACGTACTCTCATTGGATATCTGCCATCCAACAATGTCGATCTGCCGCCGCGCGAAGACGAGTGGTTGGCTCCGCGCGTCGCGGAAGCGACGCTTGACACGGCTATCCCCGATTTGTCGAAGCAGTCCTACGACATGCGCACCATCATCGGAGGCATTGTCGACAGTGAATCGTTCACCGAGATTCATGCCGAGTACGCGCGGAACATCATCTGCGGCTTTGGACGCGTTGAGGGACGGAGCGTCGGCATCGTCGCGCAACAACCGGACGTGCTTGCCGGCGTGCTTGACATCGACGCCTCGGATAAGGCTGCGCGATTTGTCCGCACCTGTGATTGCTTCAACGTCCCGATCATCACATTGGTTGATGTTCCCGGCTTTCTTCCCGGCGTTGAGCAGGAGCATCGCGGAATCATCCGCCATGGCGCGAAGCTGCTCTACGCGTATTGCGAAGCGACGGTTCCCAAGATCACGGTCATCACCCGCAAGGCATACGGTGGTGCGTATGACGTCATGAGCAGCAAGCATGTGCGCGGCGATATGAACTATGCCTGGCCGACGGCCGAGATCGCGGTGATGGGTGTGGAGGGCGCGGTGAATATCATCTTTCGTGAGCAGATCGCCGCGGCCGAAGACCAGAACGCGGAACGCGTACGTCTGGTAGCCGAGTACGAAGCTCGGTTCGCGAACCCGTACGTCGCCGCGGCGCGCGGATACGTCGATGAGGTCATCCTCCCTTCGGAGACGCGGGCTCGAATTGCCGGAGCATTGACGATGCTCCAGCACAAGCGCCAGGCGGTCCCGTCACGCAAGCACGGAAACATCCCGCTCTAGGCGGGACGCTGTCTTTGCGCACGGACAGACCGATGCCGCCGTTCACGAGGCTACTTGTCGCCAACCGCGGCGAGATCGCGATACGCGTCATCCGCGCCTGCCGCGAGCTCGGGATATCGCCGATTGCTGTTCACTCCGACGCGGACGTCGACTCGCTGCATGTCCGCTATGCCGACGCCAGCGAGCGGATCGGGCCACCGGCGGCGACAGAGTCGTACCTGTCGATCGACGCGGTCGTCGATGCCGCCATCCGTAGCGGCGCGCAGGCAATTCACCCCGGATATGGCTTCCTCTCGGAGAACGCCGCCTTTGCCAGTGCCGTCGAGGGCGCCGGGCTCGTCTTCGTGGGTCCCCCGGCCGCGACCCTCGAATCGCTCGGTAACAAGCTGGCCGCGCGTCGTGGCGCCGAGGCCGCCGGCGTGCCGATCATTCCGGGCACGACGGTGGCGATCGAGGATGGGTCGAGCGACCTGTCATTCGTGGGCTTCCCACTCATGCTCAAGGCGGCGGCTGGCGGTGGCGGCCGTGGAATGCGGCGGGTCGACGCCGCGGACGAGGTGCATGCCGCTCTGTCCGCGGCCAGACGGGAGGCGATGTCGGCGTTCGGGGACGGCACACTCTACGCGGAGCGGCTTGTTTCCCCGGCCCGCCACGTCGAGGTCCAATTGCTCGGCGATCGTCATGGCCAGCTCGCGGTCCTCGGCGAGCGCGACTGTAGTGTTCAGCGCAGGCATCAGAAGCTCGTCGAGGAGTCGCCGTCGCCGGCAGTTGAAGCAGTGACACGTGACGCCCTGTTCGAAAGTGCCCGAGCGGTAGCCGGCACGGTAGATTTCCATAGCGCCGCCACGGTCGAGTTCCTCCTCGATGCAGAGGGCAGGCACTACTTCCTCGAGATGAACACCAGGCTGCAGGTGGAACACGGGGTCACCGAGATGGTGACCGGGCTCGACCTGGTTGCCTGGCAGATTCGGGTGGCGGCCGGCGAGTCGCTTCCCGACGCGGTCCTGCACGCGGCGGGGCGTGGGCACGCCATCGAGGTCCGTCTGTATGCGGAGGATCCGTACGACGACTTTCGACCTGCCGCCGGGCGGATCACCGTCTGGCAGATGCCCGCGGGTCCGGGCATCAGGGTGGACGCCGGTGTCGAAGCTGGCGCGGAGCTGCGGCCGGAGTACGACCCGTTGCTCGCCAAGCTCGTCATTCATGCGGAAGACCGGCCGGCCGCCATTCATCGGCTGCGACGAGCGCTTGACGAGACGGTCATCGGCGGCGTGCAGACTGATGCCGGGTTCCTGCGCTGGCTGGTCGACGACCCTGCGTTCGTCGGCGGTCAGTACGACACCAGCCTGATCACCGACCGCTGGAGTGGTCGGCACGATCTCGCGGCTGACGACGCCGCGCTGGCTGCGACCGCTGCCCTTGCCACCCGTCGGGCCACGCCCGACCGACCAGCCGGTCCCGCGCAGACCCACGACCAAGGATCAACTTGGGGCCAAGTCGCCCGTCGCGAAGCGCACCGACGATGAATGACTTCGAGGTGCGCGTGGCCGGCCAACCGGTTGCGGCAGCTGACGGCTGGAGGCTGGAGATCGTCGAAGTCGGTCGTGGGATCGGGCGCCTCGTCAACGGCTCAACGTCCCTGCCGGTGCTCGTCGAGGGCGCGGGCAGCGACTGGGTTGTCACCCTCAACGGCCGTCGTATTCCGGTGACCGTACGCTCGCGGCGCGAACGAATCCTGGCCGAGGCCGAGTCGTCGACCGCGTCCCGTGCCGGACCGACCGGCGTCAAGGCGACCCTGCCTGGCCTGATCGTTGCGGTGGCGGTGTCCGTTGGCGACGACGTCGCTGAAGGCGCGTCGCTCCTGACGATCGAGGCCATGAAGATGCAAAACGAGGTCCGCGCCCCGCGCTCGGGGCGTGTGATCGATGTATCGGTTCAGCCTGGTCAGACGGTCGCGACCGGCGCGCCGCTCCTTCGGCTGGAGTGACCATGCGTACAATCGGTGGCCGATGAGTGAGCCCGAGCGCCCGGAGGCGCGTGCGTATCGGTCCACCTCCGGCATGGAGATCCGGACGGTGTATGGCCCGGATGACCTGCGTGGCTTCGTACCGGCGGAGCAGCTTGGTGCTCCTGGGGCGTTTCCATATACGCGTGGCATCCACCCCGACGGCTATCGTGCTCGCCCGTGGACCATGCGCCAGTACGCGGGCTTTGGCTCTGCCGAGGAGACGAACCGCCGCTTCCGCTATCTGCTCGACCATGGGCAGACCGGCCTCTCGGTCGCCTTCGACCTGCCGACCCAGATCGGCTACGACTCGGATGACCCGATGTCGCTCGGCGAGGTTGGCCGTGTCGGCGTACCGATCGATTCGATCGAGGACATGGAGGTCCTGCTTGACGGGATCGATCTCGGCACCGTCTCGACCTCGATGACGATCAACGCCACCGCTGCGATCCTGCTGGCGCTGTACGAGACGGTCGCGCGTCGGCGGGGGTCCGATCCGCGCACCCTGCGCGGGACGGTGCAGAACGACATCCTCAAGGAGTACATCGCGCGCGGAACGTATATCTTCCCGCCCGAGGCATCGATGCGCCTGGTGACCGACACATTTGCCTATTGCCAGGCAGAGCTCCCTGAGTGGAACACCATCAGCATCAGCGGCTATCACATGCGTGAGGCGGGCTCCACCGCGGTGCAGGAAGTGGCCTTCACGGTTGCCAACGCGATCGCCTACAGTGATGCCGCGCTGGCGGCCGGCCTCGCATTCGACGAGTTCGCCCCACGTCTCTCCTTCTTCTTCGCTGCGCATAACGACCTGCTCGAGGAAGTGGCCAAGTTTCGAGCCGCCCGCCGCGTGTGGGGCAGGATCGCGCGCGACCGCTTCGGTGCACAGAATCCGAAGAGCATGGCGATGCGTTTCCACGTCCAGACCGGCGGGTCAACGCTCACGGCACAACAGCCCGACGTCAACGTCGTGCGCACCTCGGTCCAAGCGCTGGCAGCGATCCTTGGCGGCGCACAGTCGTTGCATACCAATGCGCTCGACGAGGCGCTCGGCCTGCCAACGCCGGCGTCGGCCAGGCTTGCGCTGCGAACACAGCAGGTGCTCTACAACGAGTCCGGGATCACCGCGACCGCTGATGCGCTTGGTGGTTCGTACTACGTGGAGACCCTCACCAACGAGATCGAGGAGCGTGCGCTGGCAGAGATCGCAGCCATCGATGAGCGCGGAGGCACGCTCGCGGCGCTCGCGGATGGCTACCAGGCGGATGCAATCGGCGATGCCGCCTACGCGCAGCAGCGAGCGATCGAGTCGGGAACTCGGATCATCGTGGGCGTCAACGCGCACACCGATGAGGGCGAGGAGCTGGGGCCCGAGCCGCAGCGGATCGATCCCACCCTCGAGGCGACGCAGGTCGCGCGGACACGCCTCGTGCGCGCCGAGCGAGACCAGACGCTGGCGGATTCAGCCCTGGCCGACCTCGAGCGGGCGGCGTCCGGCACCGAGAACGTACTGCCACGCATTCGCCGTTGTGTGGAAGCGGCGGCGACGCTGGGTGAGATCTCGAACGTGCTGCGCCGCCAATGGGGAGAGTACCGACCGTGAGCCGGACGCCGTCCATCGGCCCGATCCATCACGTCGCTGTCGTGGTCCGATCGATCGAGGCGGCACTGCCTCGCTACCGGTCCCTGTTTGGGCTCGAACCCGACATGGCGCCGTTGGACTTCCTCACCCAGCGGGTCAGGCTGTGCTTCCTGCCGACGGGACCGGCGCCGGCCGCGCGCATCGAGCTGGTCGAGCCCATTGACGATGAGAGCGGGGTCGCTCGATTTCTCGCATCACACGGGGAGGGCCTCCATCACGTCTGCTTCGAGACGGGTGACCTGCCGCGCGACCTCGAGCATCTCGCCGCGCGAGAGGCGGTGCTGATCGACCGCGAGCCGCGTGCTGGCGCCCATGGGACCGTCGGCTTCGTTCATCCTCGTACCCTGAGTGGCGTGCTCTGGGAACTGCTCGAAACCTCCGAGGCTCATCGATAGCCCGTCGCCAGCCTGAGTCATCTGGCGCTTGACGCTGTGAGCGTGCGCGATGGATGATCCAGGCGCCGTCGACGCCTCCAGGAGGAGTCTGTGCGCATCTCATTCGGTTCACGACCCGGGACGACCACCGTTGCGTTGAGCGTCATTGTGTCCCTGGCCGCCTGTGCCTCACCTGCATCTCCTTCGTCGAGCGCAAAGCCGACGCTCGCGGAGCGCCCGGCAGTCCCCGAAGGATGGGCGCCGATCACGAGCGATGAAGGCGACGTCCGCCTTGTTCTCCCGCCCGACGCGGGCATCCTGCTCACCGCTGGCGGCATCCTTGCGCATGGGCCTTTGCGCGATGGGAATGTCTCCTGGGAGGTCTGGGCGATCGGCCCGGACGCGCTGATCGACCAGCCGCGCGCTGGGCAATCAATGGTCGAGTGGCTCGGCCAGTTGGGATTTATGCCTCAGCCAGGGGAGGCGATCGCGCAGGGGCCCACCACTGAGCTGGCGATGACCCTGCCGGCGGGTCGTGCGCTCGAGGTGGCGACCTCGCTGCAGCCGGGAACACCGGAAGAAGGGAGGGCGATCATCTACGTGATAGAGACCGGCGGCAGACTCGCCATGCTGCGGTTTGTCGGCACGCCAGCGGGCCTCGAGAGGCGCGCCCGCGACATCCAGCTCATCAGCCAGCTTGTCGAATTCGGCGATCAGCTGGAGCAGTCGAAGCCGTAGCGGCCCGCCGACAGCTCCTGAATGGCGATGGCGTCGATCTCCCGCGCGGATTTCAGGTCCTCGGCGGCGGCTCCCTCGACGAGTGCATCGGCGCCGTTGGTGAGGGTGATGATCTGCGAGCCGAGCAGCTCATCGAGCGTGCGACCGGGCTCCCAGAGCGGCAGATCGGTGATCGCATCGTTGGCAGCGACAAGGCGCGCCTCGACCTCGGTTGCGGCCGCTTCCCGCGCGTCCCCGTCATCGGACGCTGCAACGCCTCGCTCGAGCGCGCGCACACCCTCGCTCAGCTCCTCGAAGGCGGCACAGACCGCGGTCCGGTACGCTGGCGGTGCCGGGTTCCTCCCAGGATCGTCGCGCAGATAGCCGACCAGGACGATCACGCCGACGAGCAGCACCAGGGCAATGGTTGCCCCGAGTCCGCAGCCGGCGAGACGGAAGACGCCGACGCCTTCCCGGTCCTTTGGCGTCCTGTCCCGCTCCGACGGCGGACGTGGCGCGTAGCGATCGCCGCTCCGCTCGTCAGGATGCAGTGGTTCGCGGATTGGGCCTTTTCGATTGCGACCGCATGCGCCCGGCGGGAAGAGACTCGTCACGGCGCCGCGCCGCTATCGAACGCCGGCGTCGCGTAGTAGCTGCGGAATGTGGCTCGGCGAGTCAGCCACATGGATGCCCGCCTCTTCAAGGGCGACTCGCTTGGACTCGGCGGTTCCGGCGCCACCAGAGATGATCGCGCCGGCGTGGCCCATGCGGCGTCCGGGCGGCGCCGTGCGGCCGGCGATGAAGGCGGCCATCGGCTTGCGCACCTCGCGAGTGCAGAATGCCGCGGCCTTCTCCTCCTCCTCGCCACCGATCTCGCCGATCATGACGATCGCCTCGGTTTCGTCGTCCTGGTTGAACATGTCGAGGATGTCGATGAAGCTGGTCCCGATGATCGGATCGCCGCCGATGCCGACGGTGGTCGTCTGCCCCATGCCCGCGTCGGTCATGGCCTGCACCACCTCATAGGTCAGCGTGCCTGATCGGCTCACGAGGCCGACGGGACCTCGAACGTGGATGTTCCCCGGAATGATCCCGACCTTTGCCTCATCGACGCTGGTCAAGCCGGGACAGTTGGGGCCAATCAGCCGCACGCCCTTCTGCTTCAGGACGTGATGGACGCGCAGCATGTCGAGCGCCGGGACGCCCTCGGTGATGCAGATCACGAGTGGCATGCCGCCGTCGGCCGCCTCCAACATGGCGTCGGGCGCGTAGGCCGCCGGCACGAAGATGCACGAGGCGTTGGCACCGGTCTGCTTGACCGCCTCCGCGACGCTGTCGTACACGGGCACGCGCCCATCAAGCGCCGTCTGGCCGCCTTTCCCGGGCGTGACGCCGGCCACGATGCTCGTGCCGTACTCGAGCATGGCGGTCGAATGGAACTCGCCCTCGCGTCCGGTGATGCCCTGGACCAGGAGGCGTGTCTCGCGATTGACGAGGATGCTCACCGTGCACCTCCCGCGGCCGCAACGGCTTTCGCGGCCGCGTCGTCCAGTGAATCGGCTGTGATGAGGTTCGCCTCGGCTAGGATCGGCTTTGCTTCCTCCGAATTGGTGCCGACGATCCGCACCACCATCGGGACGTCGCGCGTCAGGACCGAGCGCGCCTCGACGATGCCGCGGGCGACCTCGTCGCCGCGGGTGATGCCCCCGAAGATGTTGATGAGGATCGCCTTCACGTTCGGATCGTCCAGGATGATCTTGAAGGCGGCAGCCACGCGATCGGCCTTGGCCCCGCCACCGATGTCCAGGAAGTTTGCCGGATCGCCGCCAGCCAGCTTGACGAGATCCATGGTCGTCATCGCCAGCCCTGCGCCGTTCACCATGCAACCGATGCTGCCGTCGAGCTTGATGAAGCTTATGCCGGCGTCGCGGGCCGCGATCTCGGACGGCTTCTCCTCGTTGAGGTCCCGCATCTTCTCGAGTTCGGGATGACGGGGAAGGGCCGAGTCGTCGAGCACGATCTTCGCGTCGAGCGCGAGGAGCTGACCATCATCGGTCACCACCAACGGATTGATCTCGGCAAGGTCCGCGTCGGACTCCACGAAGGACCTGTAGAGGCCTTGCATCACGCTTCCGAAGTCCTTGCGCAGCTCCGGCTGGATGCCGAGGAAGAAGCCGATGCGCCGGGTCTCGTGCTCCTGGAGGCCGAGAAGTGGATGCAGCGGCAGGCGCATGATCGCATCGGGATTGGTCTTCGCCGTCTCCTCGATCTCGACGCCGCCCTCGGCCGATGCAATGACCGTGATGGCCTTCGACGCGCGGTCGAGGATCAGCCCGAGGTAGTACTCGTGCGCGATATCGGCGGCCGGTGCGATCAGCACGGTCTTGACCGTAGTGCCCTTGATGTCGAGGCCGATGATCTCGCCTGCCTTTGCGGCAGCCTCGTCGGGCGTCGAAGCCAGCTTGACACCACCGGCCTTGCCGCGGCCGCCGACGAGGACCTGCGCCTTGACGACCACAGGGCCGCCGATGCGCTGGGCAGCCGCGCGAGCCTCCTCCGGCGTCGTCGCCGTCTCGCCGGCCAGCAGTGGGACGCCGTGGCGGGCAAGGATCTCCTTGCTCCGGTATTCCTGGAGCTTCACGCGTATCTCCTGATGCGAACTCGTTGGCCGGCGCGTGCGCGGATGGCAGCGGGCCGCGCGGGGGTGACCAGATTCTAGCGGGCCTGGTGGACGTGGCGGTCTACCCTTCAGCACATGGAGGGTCCGGATGGTTCGGTGAGGCGACTCAGCCACGCGCTGCGCCAAGTCATCAGGAATCAGTCGCTTCGCCGCGTGGAGGCCGGGTGGCTGATGGCCGTGGCAGCGGAATGGACCTATCTCGTCAGCTTGCTCGTCTACGCGTATGACGTCGGGGGTGTCCTGGCCGTGGGGCTGATGAGCACCCTGCGCATGCTCCCCGCGGCGATCCTCGCGCCGTTCCTGGCCTCGTTGACCGATCGGCTGCCCAACGAACGAGTCCTCGTCGCCGTTCACGCCAGCCGCGGCGCGGCCGTGGGCTTCGCTGCGCTTGCCGTCCTTGCCGACCTGTCGGTGACGACGGTCGTGATGGCCGCGGTGGTGGAGGGCATCGTGGCGACGCTCCACAGGCCGACCACCATGTCAATGCTGCCGGCCCTCGCCCGGTCGCCGGAGGAGTTGATTGCCAGCAACGCGGTGACCAGCACGGGGGAGGCGATCGGCCTGCTGGTTGGGCCGGCCATCGGCGGACTGCTGCTGACGATTGGTGGGCCGTCGCTGGGTCTGGTCGTGCCGGCCGTCGCGTTCGTGGCGGCCTCGGTAGCCGTCGTGCGGGTCGATGTGCGCGTGGCGCGCGGCGACTCACTGGCCGCATCATCGCGTGCGACGGGCATGCTGGCCGGCTTCGCCGCACTGCGCTCCTATCCCGCGGCCGGGGCGCTGGTTTCCATCTTCATCAGCCAGACCTTTGTCCGCGGGATCCTGATGGTCCTGCTCGTGGCGGCGTCCGTCGAGCTGCTCGGGCTGGGGCGCTCCGGGGTCGGCTACCTCAGCTCGGCCATGGGGGCGGGCGGATTTCTCGGCGCGATGATCGCGTTCGGGCTGGTGATGCGTCGCGACCTCGCGCTGCCGTTCAGCATCAGCCTTGCGATGTGGGGTCTGCCGATCGTCTTCATCGGCCTCATTCCGCAGTCGATCGTCGCCTTCGCCTTCCTTGGCGTGCTCGGCATCGCCAACGCCATCCTGGACGTCTCGGGGTTCACCCTGTTGCAACGTTCGGTGCCGAATCACCTCCGCACCCGCGTCTTCGGCGCGCTGGAAGGGCTCATCGCGCTGAGCGTCGCAGCCGGTTCACTCGTGGCGCCGGTTGCGGTCTCGCTGGTCGGACTCCAGGCCGCGATGGTCCTCACCGGGACGCTGCTGCCAGTCCTGGCGCTCATCACGAGTCGCATTGTCCGTCGAGCCGATGCGTCTGCTGTCGTGCCGCATCGTCAGGTCACGCTCCTGCGGGGCGTGCCGATGTTCGCTCCGCTGCCGCTCACGGCGCTCGAGAGACTGGCTGGTGGCCTGGTCCCGATGCACTTCGCGCCTGCGGAGTCAATCGTCCGGCAGGGCGAGGTCGGTCGCGACTACTTCCTCATCGGGTCGGGCGTCGCAGAGGTACTGCGTGGCGAGCGCCGGATCGCGCTTCTGCGCGATGGTGACGGCTTCGGCGAGATTGCCCTGCTGCGCAATCGCCCTCGGACGGCGACCGTCACGGCCATCGAGGCAGTCGAGGGGTACAGCCTGCCGCGCGATGTCTTTCTTGAGGCGGTAACGGGCAATGCGGCAAGCGTGGACGTGGCAGATCGCGTCGTGACCGAGCGGATGGCCACGACCGGTCCCTGAGCGAGAACTTGCCGGCGTCGGCGTTGACGGCGGAAGAGGTGGGGCGGAACCTGCGCGCAGGTGGATGGTACGGAGGACCACGCCGCGGTAAGACCGATCAGCATGTCCACAATTTCGCGCGCCCCACGGTCGCAGGTGCTGGCGCTGGCGCTCGTCGTGGTCCCGGCGCGCACGCCACTCATCACGACCGTCGCGTTGTTCGCCGAGTTCGGCGCGGGAAGCGCCGGCCTGTGGGCGTTCTTCCGGTTTCGCCGGCCACAGACGGATGGCGAGCCGACGTCATAGACTTTCAACCCTGTACGCCGACGCTTGATCGGCCGCACGCGAGGGAGCACCATTGACCTACGCCGTCACCCTGATACCCGGCGACGGGATCGGCCCCGAGCTGTCAGACGCGGCGCGTACCGTGCTGGAGTCGACGGGGATAAGCTTCGAGTGGGATGTCCAGGAGGCGGGCGAGGCGACGATCGCCTCGGAGGGCACTCCGCTTCCGGATCGCGTGATCGCATCCATTCGCGCCAACGGGGTGGCAATCAAGGGACCGATCACGACCCCGGTCGGGGCGGGCTTCCGATCGGTCAACGTCGCGCTGCGCCAGGCGCTCGAGCTGTACGCCAACGTTCGACCGGCACGAACCATGAAGGGCGTCACCACGCGGTACGACCACGTGGATCTCATCGTCGTGCGCGAGAACACCGAGGACCTGTACGCGGGAATCGAGCACCGCGTAGGCCCTGACGCCGCCGAGAGCATCAAGATCATCACCCGTGCCGCGTCGCAGCGGATCGCGCGCTACGCCTTCGAGTACGCCGTCAAGAATGGACGCAAGAAGGTCACCGCGGTCCACAAGGCCAACATCATGAAGCTGTCCGACGGCCTCTTCCTCGAGAGCTGTCAGCAGGTTGCGGCGGAGTACGAGGGCCGAGTCGCATTCGAGGACCGCATTGTCGACAACATGTGCATGCAGCTCGTTCAGAAGCCAGAGCTCTACGACATGCTCGTCCTGCCGAACCTGTACGGCGACATCGTCTCCGACCTGGCGGCCGGCCTGGTGGGCGGGCTGGGCGTGGCTCCCGGCGCGAACATTGGCGAGAAGGCGGCGGTCTTCGAGCCGGTGCACGGTTCCGCGCCCAAGTACGCCGGCCTCAACAAGGCCAACCCCACGGCCCTGATCCTGAGTGGCGCCCTGATGCTTCGGCATCTCGGCGAGCTTGCAGCGGCCGATGCGGTCGAGTCTGCCGTCCGCGACGTGATTGCCGAGGGCACGACCGTGACGTACGACCTCGGCGGCACGACGGGCACCCGCGAGTTCGGCGAGGCTGTCGCGAGTCGCGTGGCGGCGTCCGCCTGATCGGTCGCTCCATCGGCCGCGCGAGCGCCGGCACGGTCGAAACCCAGCAATTCCGTGTGACACGGGCGTGTAGTCAGTCGACTGCCGCCCAACGGGCGTATCGGAGAATCAGTTGCCGTTCGTGCGTCGCGCGGCAACGATAGTCAAGCAGACAGGACGGCGCGTGTCAGGAGCGCGCGCCCCACGCAAATGCTTGCCAATCGGTCTCCGTTGTGCCCACCCCATGGCAACACGACATCGATCGCCAAGGAGACGGGCGTCGCTTTCGACGGTGCTCGGCTAGAATTTCGGAGTCACTAGATTCACTCCGCCCAACGTTGAGCGGTGTCCCGTGGAGAGTGCACACGCTTGATCAACCTGTTCGGCTACCGGGTCTCCTGGGCACAACTGGCATGGTTCGGTCACCGTGCCAGCGGGATTGGCGTGCTCCTCTTCCTCTTCCTGCACATCGTGGAAACCTCCACGGTGCTCTTGGGCCCGGAGGTCTACGATTTCACCCAAACCTTCTACGCGAACCTTCCCGCAAAGGTCGGGGAGGTGCTGCTGATGGCCGCGCTCGTGTATCACTCGCTGAACGGGCTGCGCGTGATCGTCATGGACTTCTGGCCGCCGACGACGGTCTACTACCGGCCGCTGACGTACGGCGTCATCGCGGCGACCGCGGTGAGCATGGTCCCGCTGACCGCCATCATCCTGACCCCCTACCTGCCATGGGGCTGAGCCGATGACGACCACCGCGCGTCGACCGCGCGTCATCTATACCAATCCATCGCGCGCCGCCCGCCCGAAGCCGGAAGCCTCGGGACGAGAGCGCTTCTGGTGGTACTTCATGCGCCTCTCCGGCCTGGCGCTCGTCTTCCTCGCCCTGGGGCACATGTTCATCATGCACGTGCTCGTCGTGATCACCGGCCAGGAGATCAACTTCGCCTTCGTCCAGAGCCGGTGGGGGACCCCGTTCTGGCGCATCTACGACCTGCTTCTGCTCGTGCTCGCGTTCATGCATGGCGTCAACGGCGCCCGGGTCGTGGTCAGCGACTACGTCACCCACCGGACTGCCCGTAGCCTGCTCATCGGCGTCCTGCTCGCGATCAGCGCAGTCTGGCTGGTGGCCGGGATCGCCATCATCGCGTTCTTTGACGCGGGCACCTCGTGACCCTGCCCACCGTTCGGGCCAGCCTCATCCCGCCGACCCGCGTTCATGAGCTCGATGCGGTCGTGGTCGGTGCCGGTGGTGCCGGCCTTTACGCCGCACTCGAGCTGAAGCAGGAGCTGGGGCCGGAGGCACGCATCGGGGTCCTCAGCAAGATCTATCCATCCCGATCGCAAACCAGGGCCGCCCAGGGCGGGGTGTGCGCCGCTCTCGGCAACACCGAGGAGGACCACTGGGAGTGGCACTGGTTCGATACGGTCAAGGGTGGCGACTATCTCGTCGATCAGGACGCGGCCGAAGTGATGTGTCGCGATGCGGTCGACACGATCATCAATCTCGAGCACCTCGGCTTGCCGTTCGACCGCACCGAGGACGGGCTGATCAACCAGCGTCATTTTGGCGGTCACACCCGGAACTACGGCGAGGGCCCTGTGCGGCGCAGCTGCTTCGCCGCCGACCGCACCGGTCACGCCATCCTCCAGACCCTGTTCCAGCAGTGCATCAAGCACGAGGTCGTGTTCTTCGACGAGTACCAGGTCCTCGACCTCGCGCTGCCTGACGGTACGGGCGGGCCGGTGAGCGGCGTGATCGCGCTTCAGCTGAGCACGAGCGAGCTGCACGCGTTTCGCGCCAAGGGCGTCCTGTTTGCCACCGGCGGCTACGGCAAGGTTTTCAAGGTCACTTCGAACGCGCACACGCTGACCGGCGACGGGATGGCGATCCCGTATCGGCGTGGCCTGCCGCTCGAGGACATGGAGTTCTTTCAGTTCCACCCGACCGGCATGTACAAGCTCGGTTTCCTGCTGTCCGAGGCGATGCGCGGCGAGGGCGGCGTGCTCCTCAATGACAGGGGGGAGCGATTCATGGAGACCTATGCGCCGACCATGAAGGATCTCGCCAGCCGCGACGTGGTGAGCAGGTCCATCTATCTCGAGATCGCCGAGGGGCGAGGAATCGGGGGCATCGACTTCGTTCATCTCGACGTGCGGCATCTCGGTGCCGAGGTGCTCAACAAGAAGCTCCCTGACATGAGTGGCTTCATCCGCACCTACTTCGGTCTCGAGCCACTGACCGACCTGGTGCCGATCCAGCCGACCGCGCACTACGCCATGGGCGGCGTGCCGACCGACATCGACGGTCGCGTCCTCGTCGATGTAACCGGCGCGATCGTGCCAGGCTTCTATGCCGCCGGCGAGGTCGCGTGCGTATCGGTCCACGGCGCGAATCGCCTGGGAACGAATTCGCTGCTCGACATCCTTGTCTTCGGTCGTCGGGCGGGAAAGCAAATGGCTGCCGACCTGGCGGACCTGCCGGAGCCGCGCGTGGATGCGTTGGCCGAGACATCGGTCCAGTCGCTGGTTTCCGGCCTGCTGGCGGGGACCGATGGCGAGCGGCCGGCGGTTATTCGTGCCGAGCTCCAGGAGGTCATGTTCGCCAAGTGCGGCGTCTACCGCACCGAGCAACTGCTGACGGAGTGCCGCGACACGGTGGCCTCGCTGCGCGAGCGCGCCGCGCATCTCACGGTGGACGACAAGGGGTGCCGCTACAACACCGACCTCGGCGAGGCACTCGAGCTCCTCTACCTGCTCGACTGCGCGGAGGCGACCGTGACATCGGCGCTGGCGCGAAAGGAGAGTCGTGGCGGGCATGCGCGCGAGGACTTCCCGGAGCGTGATGACGTCGACTGGCTGAAGCACACCTTCGTTGCCCGTTCACCCCGGACGGGCGCAATGGCATTGACCTACAGGCCGGTGACGATCACCAAGTTCGAGCCAAAGGCAAGGACCTACTAGACCGATGATGGACGTCACGCTGCGGATCCGCCGCTACAACCCCGAGGCCGACGAAGCGCCGCACTGGGAGGAGTACGCCGTCAGCGCCGAGCCGACCGACCGGGTGCTCGACCTGCTCCACCAGATCAAGTGGTACCAGGACGGAACGCTCACCTTCCGCCGATCGTGCGCCCACGGGGTCTGCGGCTCGGACGCCATGCTCATCAACGGGCGCAATCGACTTGCCTGCGAGTACCTCGTCAAGGACGCAGGGCCGACGGTCACCGTGGAGGCGATCCGCGGCATGGCAGTCGTCAAGGACCTGCTCGTGGACATGGAGCCCTTCTGGGACTCATTCAAGCAGACGATGCCGTTCCTGGTGAACGATGAGATCCCCACGGATGGTAAAGAACGCCGCCAATCGCAGGCCGATCGGGAGCGCTACGAGGACACCAGCCGCTGCATCCTGTGCGCCGCCTGCACGAGCGCCTGCCCCGTCTTCTGGGCCGACCAGTCCTACGTTGGCCCGGCCGCGATCGTCAATGCGCATCGGTTCATCGTCGACTCGCGCGACACGGCCAAGCAGGAACGGCTCGAGATCATGGCCGACCCCGACGGCGTCTGGCGTTGCCGCACCACCTTCAACTGCGTCGAGGCCTGTCCACGCGATATCAAGATCACGAAGGCGATTCTCGAGGTGACCGGGGAGATCGGCAGGGCCGGCCTTCGGTGAGACTCCTGATCCATACCGATGGTGCGGCGCGCGGCAATCCGGGCCCGGCTGGCGCTGGCGCGGTCCTGCGCGATGCCAGCGACGGCACCGTGGTGGGGGAGATCGCCGAGCCGCTCGGTCACGCGACAAACAACGTCGCCGAGTGGACCGCGGTCCGCCTCGCGCTGGAGGAGGCGCGACGGCTCGGCGCGACCCACGTCGACCTGCGCATGGACTCGGAGCTGGTCGCCCGCCAGATCACCGGCATCTATCGGGTCAAGCACCCCGCCCTCAAGCCAATCCATGCCGCAGCGATGAACCTGCTGCGCTCGTTCGATGCATATACCGTTGGCCATGTTCCACGAGCGTTGAACAAAGATGCGGACCGGCTGAGCAACGTGGCCATTGATGGGCACGACCGCCGTGTGGCGACAAGCGCCACGACGACGTAGCACCCCGACGGCACTGGTCGCCAATGACGCGTGTGGGGGACCGGTCGTTCGTTGGGGTGTCGGTATCCTGTGTTCTCGGCGTGATCATCTTGCTGAGCGGATGCAGCGCGCCAGATCCACGCACCTCGGCCGCGCCGCGTCGGACCGTGGTTCCGATCGACGCACCTGCGCCGATCGTGGCACCAAGCCCCGCTCACACGGCATCCATCAGACCATCGGCCAGGCCGACGGTGGCGGTGGGGGGTGTCTACCTCGCTCTCGGTGACTCCGTCACCTTCGGCATGGGGGTACCCCAGCCGCGGCGCGATGGATTTCCGGCGCGTCTGGCGGATCGCCTGGCGACAGCGGGCCCACCGATCACCGAGACGCGTGTTCTCGCGGTGCCCGGCGAGACGGCGAGCGGGTTCCTGGAGAATCGGCTCGACGACGTCCTCGCGGCGATCGACGAGCTTGGCGACCGGGTCGAACTCGTGACGATCGGGCTGGGCGCCAACGAGCTGCTGCGCAGTCGCCGGGCACCCGCCTGCGAGGCTGATCCTGTCGGTGATGGATGCACGCTGGCCGTTTCCGCCGCGACGATCGAGGCAGCCGACGCGCTGGATGCCGTGGTGGCGAGCGTCCAGGAAGCGCTCGAGGCCGCCGGCTCCGACGCGAGAATCCTGGTGCTGGCCTACTACAACCCCGACGTCGAGCCGATCGCGGCCGCGACCGTGGTTGGAGCGGATGGCATGGTGGGCTGCGATCCCCTCGATGCGGCTCCCGGCCTCAACGACCGCATCGCGTGCGTGGTCGAGGCGCGTGGGGTCGAGCTGGTGGACCTGTACGCCGTCTTTCTCGGGCGGGAGGCGGAGCTGACTCGCATCGGTGCTGGAGACGTCCACCCGAACGCCGCCGGCTACGCGGTCATCGCCGACGCTATCTTCGGTGTCCTCCAAGCGGGTAGACTATCGGTCCCAGGAGGCGGCTGGACGGTCGCGGGCGCATCGGTCGAAAGGCCGCGTCCGAGGAAAGTCCGAGCTCCTCAGAGCAGGCTAGCGGGTAACACCCGTCCGCCGTAAGGCGAGGACCAGCGCCACAGTGACGATGCCCGCTCCTTTCGGGGAGCGGGAGTGAAACGGGCAAGCTCTAGCCGGAGCAAGACCGAATAGGGGAGCACAAGGCGGCCTTCGGGTCGCAGCAGGCGGCTCGCTCAGCTCCCGGGTAGGTCGCATAGATGGATGACCGTCCATGAGACCGATGCGAATCGGGCTCGGGACAGAACTCGGCTTACAGGCCGCCTCCAGGGACGCTTCCGCTGCGCGGCCGCTCGTCGAAGCGTACCGATTCACATGTAGGCGTGCGGTGTGCGCTCCCATATGGCCCTGGAGCGTTCTGATTCACGTCAAGCGTGCATTTGGGCGCGTCACAGGCCCGACACAGCGCTCAACGGTCATGCATGTGAATCGAGACCCTTCGGCAGTTCGAGCGGTGCGGGCTTCGCTCAGTCCTCGTCTTCGCGCCAGACTGATCTCGCGGTGCATGCGTTGCAGATGGGCCGTGCCTCATCCATGGTTCCGAGCGGCAACGGATGCTCGACGCCGCCGAGCAGGCAGTCCACCTGGACGGTCGGTGGATCACCGGGAACGATGGTGACGTGGCGCACCGAGCAGCGGCGAATCCGACCGGACCGTGCGATCGGTCGGCGCTTCTCAGTCTCCTCGACCGGGTTCAGCGCCATGGGATGTGCTTCTGCCTCTGCTTCGAAACGTTTGACGCGGGCTTTCAACCCACCGAGCTTACCGACGCATGGGGGTCGTCAACAATGGCGCGTTCGTACCATCTACCAGGTCCAGCCGATACGTTCCGATGGCGCGAGTCGCACGCTAGACTCAGGTGGTCGCGCCGATGCGCAGCCATGGAACCAGGAGGGTTCGTTTGTTCGGACGACGAAAGCGCGAAGAGGTGGCGGCCGCAGAAGCGGCTCGCGAGTCGGAGCGGCACGTCCTCTTCGCGAAGTTGGCCGAGCGCCCCGAGAACATCTGCCCCTTCCTGGGGCTTGAAGCCGACCGCACCGGTCATGTCGATGGGGTCAGCGATGACCATCGCTGCTTTGCCTTTGGCGACCCTGCGCCGATCTCCGCCGAGCAACAGACGCGCGTGTGCCAGGAGCGCGGCTACGGCAACTGCCCTCGCTACCTGCGCGGGGTCCTCGTCATTCCGACTGAAGAGCTCGAGGCGCTGCGGCGACCGCGTGCGCCCCTCGAGGACCCTGTACCTCCGCCGGTCACCGCAGGGGCCGAACCGCAACGGCGTCGTCGAGCGCCGGTGTTGGTCCTGCTCGGCCTTCTCCTGCTGGTCGGTGGCGGTGTCGCTGGTGCGTTCCTGCTATTCGGCGACGAACTGGGCGTGGGAACTGCCAGCCCGAGCGTCGCCCCGTCCATTGAGGAAACGCCGAGCGAATCCAGCTCGAGCGCGGAGCCGAGCCCGACCGACGTGCCATCCGCCTCACCCAGCCCCTCGGTTGGTCCCAGCCCGACGCCGGAGCCGACCCCGGACGCTGGCGATGCCTTCGCCTTCTACGAAGTCTCGGTTATGCCGGAGACGTACTCTCTGTACGCATTCGACGACGGGTCGGTCGGGAACGACCGGGTTATTGGGTTCGACCAGTTCTCGTTTGCGAGCGTCGAGCCCGCAACGGGGGACGATGGCAACGTCTACTGGGTCACGCAGAACGGGGACCTCACCGGCCTCGCCTATCGGTTCCCCGATTCCGGAGGGTTTCGGATCAGGGCCGTGTTTCTGAACGACGCCGGTGATCGACGCTCAGCATATCTGGACGAGGACCAGCTCGACCAGCTGCCCGAGGCAACGCCTGCTCCCTGACCCGATTTCCTGAGGCGGGGTTCGCCCAGGCTCGTCAGTCGGTCGTGCCTGTCGCCCCCCTTCCGACGCTCCTGCCCGGAACGTCCCATGCCCGCCTGCGCTAAACCCCTTGACGGGGATGCTGCGCCCTGTATAGTGGCGTTTGGTGGCGCCAAATGGGGTCACATGGGGAGTAATGGTGAACGACAGGCACAATGGAGCGAGCGTCCTTCCTCACCGGGGAGTTCCGGCACGCGCTGGACGATCGCGGCCGCGTTGCGGTCCCGGTCCGCTTTCGGGCGAGGCTTGCCCAGGGGGCGACGCTCGCTCGATGGCTGGACGGTTGCCTGGCGATCTTCCCGGCCGATACCTGGGAAGAGCTGGCCGCCAAGATCCAGAGCCTGCCGACCACGAACGCGGCCGCACGACAGTTCGGTCGATTCATGAGCTCGGGAGCGGTCGAGGTGGAGCTCGACCGACAGGGACGACTCCTGGTCCCCAGCTATCTGCGGGAGTACGCCGGCCTGGACCTCGGCGAGGTGGTTGTGGTTGGCGCGCTCAACCGGCTCGAGATCTGGGCGCCAACACGGTGGCAGCCGTATCGGTCTCAGATCGAGGACGCGCCGGAAGCGCTCGCCGAACACCTCGCCGACCTGGGCATCTGACGATGCTCCGGCCATTGAAGCGTCTCCGGGCCGGTCGGCCCGCTGTCCGACACACGAGGTGCAACGCCACATGGGAGAAGGGCACCTGCCGGTGCTGGTCGACGAGGTTCTCACCTCGCTGGCTGTCGGCGCCGGCAGCTCCATGGCTGATTGCACGGTCGGCGGCGGTGGGCACGCCGAGCGGCTCCTGGAGACCACGTCTCCGGATGGCCGCCTGCTTGGCATCGATGCCGATCGGGCGGCCATCGCGGAGGCGAAACACACGCTCGAACGCTTCGGCGCACGCGTCACGCTGCGCCACGCCAATTTCGAGTCGATCTACGACGTTGCCACGGTCTCCGGTGCAGCGCCGCTCGACGCGGTCCTCTTCGACCTCGGTCTCAGCAGCTACCAACTGGCCGATGCCGATCGCGGATTCAGCTTCGCGGCCGATGCGCCGCCGGATATGAGATTTGATGAAACGACTGGTCTTTCGGCCCTCGACCTCATTGAGCGCGCCTCGGAGCGAGAGCTCGCCGGAATCCTCGCGGCGTTTGGTGAAGAGCGCCGTCCAGGCCGCATCGCGAAGGCGATCGTGGCGGCGCGTGCGCAGGGCCGGATCGTGACCGCCGCCGATCTTGCCGCTGTCGTTGCGGCTGCCGCACCGGTCCGACGCGGCGGTGCGGACGCGGGCCGCATCCACCCCGCGACGCGGACCTTCCAGGCGCTGCGGATCGCGGTGAACCGGGAGATCGAGGTTCTGTCCGCAGGCCTGTCCGGAGCTCTGGCCGCGCTGGGACCGGGCGGCCGCATGGCCGTCATCAGCTACCACAGCCTCGAGGATCGCATCGTGAAGCGGTTCGTCGTGCGCGAGAGCCGCGACTGCATCGAGGACCCGCTACCACCGGTCTGCACATGCGGGCATCGCGCGCAGCTGCGCGCCGTCACGAAGGGCGTCATCACCGCAGGCGCCGAAGAGGTCGCGCGGAACCGCCGCGCGCGCAGCGCGAAGCTGCGCGTTGCCGAGAAGCTCGCGTGAGCGGAGCGAAGGAGGAGGTCACCGATGAGCAGGGGACGTTCTAATCACCAGGCCAGCCGGCGCCGGATGTACTCCGCGCGCCAACGTGACCTGCGCGAACGACGCACCAATGCCGTTCGCGAAGAGCAGTACTGGTTGAGCGACCAGGTTGCGGCCATCGAGATCGAGGAAGGCCTCGACTTCGAAGCGCCGACCAGCTTCAACGCTTCGGCGCGCGATCGCGCGACCGCAGCCTAGACACGCGAGGAGCAACAGGAGCATATGGCGGTCATCGGCGCGCGGCCAGCACCCAATCCCTGGATTTCGGGGCGCCGTAGCCGGGCACGCCCTCGAACGCGTCCGCAGTACGCACGCCGAGCCCGACGCTCAGCGGCCGGCCGGCGGGTCACGTCAAGGATCGACGTCCGGCCCCTTCTCGTGGCGATCATCGTCGCGGCTGGTCTGGCGCTTTTCTACCTGAGCCAGTCGACGCGAGTGGCGGCGACCGGCTATGAGATCGATGCGCTGGCGGCGACACTCGCGCAGCGCCACGCTGAGCAGCAGCAGCTCGTCTGGGCCATCGGACAGGCGCGTTCGCCGGCCGAGATCAGCCAGCGTGCCAGGACAGAGCTGCGCCTTGTTCCACTCGAGGACGAGGCGGTGACGTTCGCCCCGTCCGCCAACCAACCAGCCGATTGATCTAGCCCGCGGCCGAATCACGGCCGTCGTACCGGAGACCCAACATGCTCGCCAGGACCGACAGTCGTGCCCGCGCCTTGGTCCTCTTGATCATCGTCACGTTGCTGGCGATGATGGTCGGCGCACGCCTGATCTGGTGGCAGGTCGTCGATCGCGACCGGCTGGAGACGCTGGCGATGCGCCAGTTGGCGCAGGAGCAGACGCTTCCGGCCCAACGAGGTGAGATCACCGATCGCAACGGTGAGCTGCTTGCCACCTCGGTCGAGGTCCAGTCGGTCTTCGTGACTCCGCCGTCCGTCCAGGATGTCGGCCTTGCGTCGGCATTGCTTGCTTCGGTGCTCGACATGCCGGCCGCCGAGGTTCGCGCGCGCATCGACAACGAACGAAGCTGGGTGTTCCTCAAGCGCCGCGTCTCCGCGGAGGTCGCCGAGCAGGTTCGCAGCCTCGATCTTCGTGGCGTGGGGCTCCTGCCGGAGACGAAGCGGGTCTATCCCGTCAACGGCGTGGCTGCCGAGACGACGCTGGCCGCCCAGGTCCTCGGCTTCGTCGATAACGAAGGCTCGGCCTCCTACGGCGTGGAGCAGGCCGAGAATGCATTGCTCGCCGGGACGGCCGGCCAGATCGCAGCTGAAGAGGACGTGATCGGTCGCCGGATTGCCGACTCGGTGACGCTGCTCCGCGAGCCGATCAACGGTCGCGATCTGCGGCTCACCATCGATGCCGGCGTCCAGCATCTGCTCGAGCAGGAGATTTGGGCGGCGATGCAGGAGAACATTGCGGCGGGGGCGACGGGCCTGATCATGAACGCCGATACCGGTGCGATCCTCGGGATGGCCAGCTTCCCGTCATACGATGCAAATCAGTTCGCCACGACCGAGGGCGAGCTGTTCGCCAACCCGGCGGTCTCGCGCATGTACGAGCCCGGATCGGTGATGAAGGCGTTCACGATTGCCGCGGCGCTCGACGCCGGCGTTGTGACCGTGCGGGATACGTTCGACGATGACAACAACCTTCGATTCGGCCGAATTCGAGTTCAGAATGCGGATCGCCTCACGTGGCCGTCGGGACACGGGCCGATCACGCCGGCTGATGTGCTCGCCCTGTCGAATAACGTCGGCGC
>JBPCKH010000180.1:0-7727 GCA_051004475.1 Candidatus Limnocylindria bacterium
CACCCTCACCCCGTCACCGTCACGGTGCGCTCCTCGGCGCCACGCAAGAGCGTGACCTCGAGTGGCGCGTCGCCCCCCAGCGAGCCCAGGACGTCGAACAGGTCGTCGGCACGCGCGACGTCGCGCCCGTCGGCGGTGACGATGAGGTCACCCTCGGCGAGGCCGGCGCGTGCGGCGGGGGAGCCGTCCTCCACCTCGCGAACCAGCAGCCCGCCACGCGGCTCCAGCCCAACCGCGCGTCGCAGCCGCCGGGCGACGTGCGAGGGCGCGAGGCCGATGCCCAGCTGGCGCCGCTGCGGCGACTCGCCACGCCCAAGCGCCGCGACGCGGTCGCGAACGGCAGCGTCGGCGGCGATGGCGAGGTAGAACCCGTTACCCAGCCGGTTCGTGTTGATGCCGAGGAGCCGCCCCGAAAGGTCCACCACCGGCCCACCCGACGACCCCGGCATGAGGGGCGCGGTGTGCTCGATGGCCCCGGCCACGCGACGGCCACGCGGCCCGCGGAACGATCGCCCGACGCCGCTCACAAAGCCGAAGGTGACGCGCGGGCCATGCCCGTTCGGATTGCCGAGCGCCACGACCGGTCCGCCCACGCCGGGCGCATTTGTCCCAAGCGCCAGGGCTGTCGCGCCTTCAGTCGAGGCCTCGAGGACGGCGAGGTCGCCATCGGCGTCGACACCGACGACCTTCGCATCGGCGCTGCGTCCATCGGCGAAGGTGATCGTCACCTCGTCGCCGTGAAGGTTGTGGGCATTGGTCAGGATCCGGTTCTCGCCGATCACCACGCCTGAGCCGCCACGCCATCGGTTGCCGATTCCGACCACCGACGGTCCGACGCGCTCCGCGATCTCGCCGATCTCTCGGCCTAGGTCTGCCAGGGCTGTCATTGTCTATGTCTCCACTTGGTAGGATGTAACTTGCAATGCGCAAGTTACTCCTTCGACAGCCGCTGTCAAGACTGATGCCCTACGATCGCGCCATGCCTCTCGCGCAGACCCCCCTCGCCGCCGCGCTCGAGCGAGTTGGGGACCGATGGAGCCTGCTGCTCATTGAAGCGCTGCTGGACGGTCCGCGGCGTTTCGGCGAGCTCTCCGAGGCGATCAGCGGGCTGGCGCCGAACATCCTGTCCGAGCGGCTGAAGCGCCTGGAGGGGGAGCGCATCGTGCGCGCGACACCGTATTCTGAGCGTCCGCCACGCTTCACCTACGCCCTGACCGATGAAGGGCTCGAACTTGCCGGCGTCCTGCGCCTGCTGGCCGATTGGGGATCGCGAGGCTCGGCCAACGCGGAACCGATGCGCCATGCCCTGTGCGGTACGCCCGTCGAGGCGCGCCTCTGGTGCCCGACCTGCGCCCGCGCAGTCGATCGTCCGGAGGCCGACGAGCTCCGCTTCCTGTAGCGGCTTCAATTTGACAGTCCGGCGGCGTCCTGCCACCGTCGGTGGCCCGTGATCCGCTTCCGTCTCGCATTGATCTTCGCCGTCCTGGCATCAAACTTCGTCGCGCAGCCGCCGCAGGTCGCCGCGGCTGCACCGCCATTCACTGATGTCGTTGCCTCGCCATTCAAGGCCGATATCGAATGGCTGTATCTGCAGGGAGTGACCAGTGGCTGCACCTCGGTCCATTACTGCCCGGAAGCGAGCGTCACGCGCGAGCAGATGGCGACCTTCCTGGTTCGCCTCTTCGCGTTACCGGCGACGACGCAGGATGCCTTCGTCGACGACGACGGGAGCATGCACGAGAACAACATCAACCGCGTCGCTGCGGTCGGGGTCACCGGCGGCTGCGCCCCGGCCAGGTTCTGTCCGGGCGCGTCGGTCACGCGCGAGCAGATGGCGTCGTTTCTTGCTCGCGCTGCGGAGATGGGCTTCGCAGGTGGCGACTACTTCCTCGACGATGAACGGTCGACGCACGAGGCCGACATCAATCGCGTCGCGGCCGCAGGCGTCACCGGTGGCTGCGGTGAGTATCGCTATTGCCCAACGGCCTCCGTCACGCGTGGCCAGATGGCGGCATTCCTCCATCGCACACGCGATCCAGGACCTGTCGCGTCCACGCTGCCCGAGGCCGGGCCGCTCCCCGCCTGCTCCTACGAGGACCAGCCCACGGCGCGCATCGGGTACCACCAATGGCAGCGGACGCACCTCGACACGATCTACTCGGTGTCGTCCAGCTATCGGCCACCCGACTTGATCGACTCGGCCACCGCCGGCGCCAATGGAGGACACTCCGCCCGAAGCGTCGCACGCGCCGATCTGGCAGCCCTGTTCAGTGGGGCACGGTCAGCCGGTCACTCCCTCCGCATCGTCTCCGCCTTTCGCAGCTACGAGACCCAGGTTGCGACCTTCAATGACAACGTGGCGCGATACGGGCTCGCGACGGCCCTGCGCCGCAGCGCCCGACCGGGCCACTCGGAGCACCAGCTCGGCACGACCGTCGACTTCAGCCACGCGGGTGGTGCCGCTCCGTGGAGCTATGCCGACTGGGCGACGCACCCCGCAGGCGCGTGGATGCGCGATCACGCGTGGCGCTACGGCTGGGTGATGAGCTATCCCATGGGCGCGTCCGAGACCACCTGTTACGACTACGAGCCGTGGCACTACCGCTACGTCGGCAGGCCGATGGCCTCGTCGGTGCAGGCCTCCGGCCTGACGCTGCGCGAATACCTGTGGCGCATCAATGGCGACGATCGCTGAGATCCGTCGGGGACGAGCAGACGGCTGGGTCCCGATCCTGTCCGAGCTCAAGACGCTGCTCGAACCGGGAAACCCCTCGAGATCAGTTAGCCGGTCAGCGAGGGTGTCCGCGACTGAGCTGTATCAGCCTGCCGGACGGCCACCCTGCTCACATAGGCGAAAGCTGCCGGATTCGCCGATCCGATAGTCAAGCTCCTCCTCGCCGGCCTGGAGCACGACCTGGTAGCCCTCGACGAGGGCCATCGTGTACATCACGCCGGGCTCAGGGCACCCGAGGGAACCGTCCGGCCAGGTGACCGACTCGGCGCGCAGTGTGTCGATGGCCGAGGCGTCCAGGCCGGAGCGCTCCATCGCATCGGCCAGGACATTGGCCAACACTTCCGCGGGTACCTCGCCGGTCGACGGGATCGTTGACTGGTCAGGGACCGTGGCGATCGGCCCGGCGCTGCGAAATGGTCGGTCGTCGGTGGAATTTGCGGGTTCGCTGGCGCCGGGCGCCGCAAGGCAGGCGGGAAGCGTGATGAGGAGGCCGAGAATCGGCGCGCGCCAATTTCGGCGTCGAATGCGTTGCGAGGGCGCGTGCATGTCGGGCAAGACGTTGCTGACGACTCCTGGGTTGCGCGTGGTGGAATCCCGCAGAATTTCTGGACGAGATGGGCACTTGCAGTTTACGATCAGCAAGATTGCATGCCCCCGGCCTCGGATCCGAGCCGCGCTGTGCTGAACAATGTCTTGGAGGGAGTTCACCTGTGCGTCGCGCCCCCGGCCTCTCACTAGTTCTCGTTCTTGTATTCACGCTACTCGGTGGAACGACGGTGATGGCCGTCAATCCAGAAATTTCGAGCCAGCGGCCCGTCCCGTCAGCGCTCGACGATCTTCGTCTCGATCAGCCGATCACCGGCGCCGACCTGACGCGCCCGTCCATCCTGGACGCGTCGCTGCTCTCTGCCACCGGCATTCGCCAGGTGGTCATCCGACTCAATGGATCGTCCGTCGGCGAAGTGGCTGCCTCCGGCGCCGGTGCCGCTGCCCAGCAGCAGGCCCTCGGTGTCGTCGAAGCGCAGCAGGAACGTTTCGTTGGCGAGGCCAACGTGAACGCTCTCGCTCGGACCCAGATCGCGGTGAATGCCGTCGTCGTTGAGGTGGATGCAGCTCGGCTCGCGGAGCTGGCTGCGAATCCCGCGGTCGAGTCGATCTCACCGGTCATCGATTACGAGCGCTCCCTCAGCGAGACGGTGCCGTACATCGGCGCGACGGCAGTCCAGACGGGTTCCGGCTTCGACGGGACCGGCGTCTCGGTGGCCGTGCTCGACAGCGGCATCGACTACACGCATGCCGCGTTCGGTGGACCCGGAACCCAGGCGGCGTACGACACGGCGTACGGCGGCAACACCGGTGCCTTCAGGAACAAGAACCTGCCCGATTGGGACGTCATCAGCCTCGATACGAACATCGTCGGTGGCTTTGACTACGTTGGCGAGGTCTGGCCCTTCGGTCGCCTCGCGCCCGATCCCGATCCCATCGACTGCGGAGGAAAGGACATCGTCCCCGCACTCGAGGGGGCCGACGTCCAGTGCTCCGGCGGCCACGGCACGCACGTGGCCGACATCATCGGTGGCCTCAGTGGCGTTGCACCGGGCGTCGACCTCCACGCGGTGAAGGTCTGCTCCGCGATTGCCACATCGTGCAGCGGCGTTGCGCTGCTGCTCGGCATGGATTACGCGCTCGACCCGAACGCAGACGGTGATACGGCGGACCGCGTCGACATCATCAACATGTCGCTCGGTTCGCCCTATGGGCAGGCCTTCGACGATGACCTGTCACAGGCCGTTGAGGTAGCCTCTGCCAACGGTATCCTCACCGTCGCATCGGCCGGCAACAGCGCCGACAAGCCGTATGTCACCGGATCGCCCGCCGCCGCGCCGAGCGCGCTGTCGGTGGCCCAGACATCGGTTCCGGGCGCAGTGCTGCCGCTGCTCGAGGTCGTCTCACCGGCCGAGATCGCCGGCGTCTATCCGGCAACCTTCCAGCCGTGGTCGCAGCCGCTCGAAGACCGCGGTGCGATCGTCAACGCCGAGTTCCAGTACGCGGACGGCGCCGGTGGCAACACCGTCGGGTGTGAAGCATTCCCGGCGGGCACGCTCACCGGGCTCGTCGTCCTCGTCGATCGCGGCGCGTGCGACTTCAGCCTGAAGATCGCGAACATTGCGGCCGGCGGTGCCGAGGCCGGCATCATCGGCCTCGTCGCACCCGGCGAGCCGTTCGAAGGTGGGCTGGGCCAGTGCCCGGGCGACCTGTGCTCGGCCATCCCCGGATTCATGATCAGCCAGGCCGACGCGAATGCGCTGAAGAGCGTCGAGCCGACACCGGGTGCCGTGGTCACCCTGGACCCGGCTGACGGTCTGCCGCTGATCGGCACCATGGTAGGATCGTCCTCCCGTGGTCCGGACATGGACGCCAACGCGATCAAGCCCGAGATCGGGGCACCCGGTGGCTCGATCTCGGCGGAAGCCGGAACATCCACGGGGACAACGCCGTTCGGCGGCACTTCCGGCGCCGCGCCGATGGTGTCGGGCTCCGCGGCCCTCCTGGTGCAGGCATTCGCCGGTCGGTCGCCTGCCGAGATCAAGGCCCTTCTCATGAACTATGCGGAGACCGAGATCTACAACGGAGCGCCTGGTGCTCCGATCAGTGCTCCGCTCGCCGCCATCCAGCGCATCGGCGCCGGAGAGGTCCGGGTCGACCGTTCGGTCGCCGGCGGCGACCTGGCTGCCTGGGATACCGAGGCGCTGAGCGCAGCGCTCTCGTTCGGCTTCGTTGACGCAACTGATGCCAGCACGGTCCTCACCCGCGAGGTCACCGTGTCCAACTACGGCGCCAGTGAGCAGATTCTGGACGTGGCGACGTCGCTCCGATTCCAGGACGATATCGACAACGGTGCGGTCTCGATCGACGCGCCGGCGAACGTCACCGTGGCGGCCGGTGCCACCGCAACCTTCGACGTCACCGTGACGATCGATGGTTCGACGCTTCGCGAGTGGAGCGCCAACTCGGGCGGCAACGGTGCGAACGCCGCGCCCTTCAACCTGCTCGAGTACGACGGCTATGTCGAGCTGTCGTCGGCGACCGCTGATCCGCTGCATCTTGCTTGGCACGTCCTGCCTCGCCTCTCCGGCGAGACGACCGCGTCGAGCGATACGGTGACGATCGACGGAACGTTCGACGGAGTTCCGGCCGGTGATCTCACGCTGACCAACAACGGTGTCGGCCTGACCGCCATCGAAGGCTATTCGCTCATCGGCGAAAGCCCGGTCCTTCCGACCGGTGGTGCCGGTGCCGGTCTCCCGACCATCGATCTGCGCTACGCGGGCGTGCAAACCATTCCCGTCCCGGAGGACTTCTGCGCGACGGATGAATCGTTCCTGCTCCTCTTTGCCGTCAACACCTGGGAGCGCCAGACTCACGCGAATGCGCCCGCGGCGTTCGAGTGGGACATCGACACCGACGGTGACGGCGAGGCCGATTGGGCCGTCTACAACTTCGAGCTGGCCGGCAACCTGACCGATGGACGGAACGCCGTCGTTGCGCAGAGCATCGCGGATCCGGAGGATTCGTCGATCTTCTTCTTCACCGACCACGCGACGAACAGCGGCAATACGGTCCTCACGATCTGCGCCGAGCAGATCGGTCTCACAGGTGCGGACTTCGGCACGCCGCTGAGCGCCGATCTGCTTGCGGTGGATGTCTACTTCACGGGTCGCGTGACCGACGTGATCACCGATATCGAGTTCGCTCCGTTGGGCGAGCGCTACTTCCCGGTCATCGGCGACGATGGATTCGGCGCCGGCGACGTGCCGGCCGGCGGTTCGGCCACGCTCAATGTGCTGGACTTCGGTCCCGACGACACGAATCCCAGTGAGCTTGGCGTGCTGCTCTTCACCGATGGCACGCGGGTCACCGCCGATGACACGGTGTTCAAGACCGGTGCGCCGCAGGATCTCGAGGCAATCACCCTCTCGGTGGAGCAGGGCCCTGTCGCACCTCCACCCCCGCCTCCAGGCGATGATGAGCTGCCGTTCGACGACATCGAGGACTCTCCGTTCGTGAACGACATCGTGTGGGCGTTCGAGAACGGGGTCACGGGTGGCTGCTCGACAGATCCGCCGCTCTACTGCCCCGAGGACGATGTGACTCGTGAGCAGATGGCGAGCTTCCTCGACCGAATCCTGGATCTGCCGGCCACGTCCAGCGACTTCTTCGGTGATGACGATGACAGCCAACACGAGGGTGCCATCAACCGCCTCGCGGCGGCTGGCATCACCGGTGGCTGTGGTGTCGGGCGCTTCTGCCCGAAGGCCAGCGTGCTGCGCGATCAGATGGCATCGTTCCTGGTTCGCTCGTTCGACCTGTCGGCGACGTCTGTCGACTACTTCGGCGACGACGAAGGCAACATTCACGAGAATGACATCAACGCGTTGGCACGGTCCGGCATCACGGCGGGCTGTGGAGCGGGCGATTACTGCCCGTCTAACGCGGTCACTCGCGGCCAGATGGCGGCCTTCCTCCATCGTGCGGTTGGCGACTGACCCTCGGGCCGACTACGGCACTACCTTTGGACCGATGGGGTCCGCCGTAAGGCGGACCCCATCGTCGTGCTCGACCGGGACGTTGGCCGTCGCGCGGCGTTTACACCGGGGAGATCTGAAGCTCGCCGTTTGCGCCGGAACTTCAGGCGCCTTGCGTCCGCCAGCGACCGCCACCACCGGTTCGGGGTCGGACTCGGCATCGGGGTCCCGGAGCTGTCCGGCATCGGCGACGCAGATGGCTTCGCCCCAACGGTCTTCTGGTTCAGCGAGCGGCCGGCATCCTGAGGGGCTAGACCGGGTTCCAGGTGAAGTTGCCGGTGAACAGGCCGTTGACGAAGCCGATCTCGTAGGCCAGCAGGAGCCCGAACGCGAGGGAGAGGACTCCGGACCCGATCGTCAGCCATCGGTTGATCTGCACCGAATGCGCGCTGGAAAGCATGAACGGC
>JBPCKH010000181.1:0-10286 GCA_051004475.1 Candidatus Limnocylindria bacterium
GGACCTCCCAGATGCCGCGATCGGGCTCGCGCCAGTGCTCGAGGGCGGCCTCCACCTGGCGAACCAGGATGGGCCAGATGCGCTCGTCAAGGTGATCGCGCGACTTGGTGTGCAGGTAGACCGAGTCGAGCACAGCCCCCCACATGTCGTGCTGGCGCTGCCCGTATGCCCCGTTGCCGATGCGGACGGGCCGCGCGCCCTCGTATCCACCCAGGTGCGGCAGCTCCTCTTCCTCGAGCGCTGCTTCTCCATCGATCCCATACATGATCTGGAGCTCGGTGTCGCGCTCGGCGACATCGGCGATGAAGTGGAGGTAATCGTTCGCCTCCCAGTCGAACCCCAGCGTGTAAAGGCCCCACAGTGCGAACGTCGAGTCGCGGATCCAGCTGTATCGGTAGTCCCAGTTGCGCTCGCCACCGGGCGTCTCCGGCAGGGAGGTGGTGGCTGCCGCCACGATGGCGCCGCTCGGTGCATAGGTGAGGCCCTTGAGTGTGAGCGCGGATCGCTCAAGGTGGGAGCGCCACGGGTGATCCGGGAACGTCCCGCGCGCCAGCCAGTGCTGCCAGTGGTGGGCGGTCCAGACCAGACGCTCGTACGCATCCTCCGTGGTCCGCGGCGCCGCAGCGCCATTCCAGGCCAATGCGCAGAAGCGAGTCTCACCTTCCTTGATCAGGGTACGCGCCATGGCACGCGCGCCTTCAAAGCCGATATTCATGTCACTCGACAGGACCAGCTCGATATCGGTGCCTTCCGCCGTGCATGCTCCCTGCCGGTAGCCATCCTCCGTGTAGCGCCAGGTGCCGTACTGCCGGCCGTAGTCGAAGACCGGTTCACAGTCGAGCGTCAGCTGCATCTCGCCGTTGACGCAGCGAACCATGCGCAGGAGGACGTGGCTGGTGTCGTAGTCCGTCGGCGGCCGGCGCTGGATCTTCGAGCGTTTGTCACCGTGGCGCCATGGACCGAGGAGCATCACGTCGCGCACGATGACCCAGCCGCTCGGTGAGCCCCAGCTCGTTTCGAGGACCATGGTGCCAGGCAGGTAGCGACGGGCGGCCGGGACCTGGACGTCCGATGGTCCGAAGCGGAATCCGCCGGCGTCGCGGTCCAGGATCGAGCCGAAGACGCTGGGGGAATCCATGCGGGGCAGGCAGAGCCACTCGATGTTGCCGCTGGGAGCCACGAGGGCAGTGGTCTCGCAGTCGGACAGGAATCCGTACTCGCCGATCGGTGGGAACGGCGAGGTACCGAGGGCGGCGTCGGCCGCGAGACGTCCTGGATTGTTGCCGTGTCCGTTGGTCGACATCACTCACCGCTCGATTGGGGGCGCCAGTCTCACACGTAAGGTGGGCCATCGCCAACCCCGTTGGTCCCGTTGCGTGTCGATGCATCGAGCGAACTCGTGCAGGCTACTGCTCGAAACATCGAGCGATTGCGGCGTGCGTGGAGCTTCCGGTGAAGTCCGATCGATACATCGAGACGAGCGTCGCGTGACGCTCAGAGATCGGCGTCGGATGTGTCGCAGGCGTCGGGGGACTTCTGCTCGAGACCAATGGTGAACCACTCCTGACGCTGCACAGACGACCCGTGCGTCCAGGTTTCGGGATTCACCTGCCCCTGCGTCTGCTCCTGGATGCGGTCGTCGCCGATCACCTCCGCGGCGTTGAGCGCCTGGCCGATCTGCTCCGACGTCAATGGCTCCAGGAAGCCGGTATCGACCGCATTGCCGCCCCAGACGCCCGAGAAGCAGTCGGCCTGGAGCTCGGTTCGCACCGCCCCACCCTCGGCACCGGCATCGCGGCCCGCGTCGAGGAGCCCGAGGAGATTCTGGATGTGGTGCCCGTACTCGTGAGCGACGATGTACTCCTCGGCGAACTCACCGCCCTGCGCGCCGAACTGTGACTCGAGCTGATCGAAGAAGCCCAGGTCGAGGTAGATCGTCTGGTCAAGCGGGCAGTAGAACGGGCCGACCGCGCTCGAGGCGGCGCCGCACTGCGTGCTCACCTGGTCGTCGAACACGACGGTTCCGGGCTCGACGAACTGCTGATCCGTGCCAGCAAATGCTTCGGTCCAATAGGTTCGCAGGCTGTTCACCGCTCCGACGATGCGGCAGTCCTGTCGCTCGTTGGCATCGGCACCGGTCTGGCACTCCGCCGCGATCTCGCTCGAGAGTGGGCCGGTATCGGTCTGCCCACCGCCGATGCCGGCGAGGTCGCCGAGGTTGCCGCCGAACAGGATCACCAGCGCGAGGATGACCAGGCTGCCGAGACCCCCACCCACAGCAACGCCGCCACCGCGGACGCTTCCGCCACCTCCGCCGCGGCGGTCCTGCACCTGACCAGGATCGAGTTTCACATCCGGGCGGAAGGTCATGACCGAAGCATAGCGCGCAGCGTGCCAACCGGACCCATGGGGTACGTCCGGGGCATGGCGCATTCTCCACCTGCGGCGCACGCTCATCTCGATATGGCAACCGACGCCACCTACGAACGCCACTCGCTGCTCAGCCGCACGCTGGACTCGTGGCGGATGGCGTCCGCCCGGGCTCGAGTGGGTGACGATCCGTACCTCGTCTACACCGCGACCCTCGTGCCGATCGTCGTGCTCGTTGCGCTCGTCGCGCAGCGCGCAGGTGAGCTCCCCATGGCCGTCCTGCTGAGCGGCTCGGCCGTCGCCGTCCAGGCCCTCCTCGGGTCGTTGGTCCGGCGCCGGCGCCTGGCCGCGAGACTGGGCTGGCAGCTGGTCCGTCTCATCCCGCCACTCGCCTTCGTGGCACTCGCCTCACGGCTGATCGGTGGCCCATCGCTGCCGCTGCTCGCGCTCTACATCCCCATCGTTGCCGCGGCCGCGGCGGCCGGGAAGGTGCAGGGGTCCGCCGCTGCAGGCCTGGCCGCCGCGATTCTGATCGGCCCTGAGCTGGCATCACTGAGTTCGACGAACGAGATCGCGGTACGCGGCGTGGCCCTCGCTGGTGTGACGGTAGTCCTCGCCTTCAGCACGCGTCGCATCGTCCGCGCTCTCGAGACGGCGCTGACCGCGGCGCGCCTGGCTGTCCGAGTGGAACGCCGCCGGGCACGCCAGATCTCGGCGCTCGAGGCGGTCGAGCGGCTTCTTGCGGCGGGCGCGCTGGGAACCGAGTCGATCGAACGCATCGTGGACGTGATCGTCAAGCGCTTCGGGTATCCCTACGTCTCGGTTTATCTCGGAGATGCTGCGCGCGTCCAGCTGGTTGCGCAGCACGGATACGTCAACCCGCTGGACTCATTCGATGTTTCGACCGGCATCGCCGGGCGCGTTATGCGCACCCGCGAGGTCGCCCTCGTGCCTGACGTGGCAAGCGATCCGGACTACGTGCCGGGAACGCATACCCCGACGAGCCTCATCTGCGCTCCACTCATCGTTGACGACCGCTTCCTCGGCATTCTGAACGTCGACTCGGCGATGGCACGTCGACTCGACGAGACAGATCGCAGCCTCGTCGGGATGATCGCCACCCGCATTGCCGTGGCGATTTCGCAGGGGCAGGATCGTCAGGCGCTTGCTGCTCGCGCCGACCTCTTCCGGGACGTCGAGGCATTCGGCCGTGACGTCACCAGCTCGCTCGCGATCGAGCCGCTCGCGAAGCTGATCATCGAGGCGACCGGACGGGTGGTCAATGCCGACACCCTGGCCGTGACGCTCTTGGACCGCGCGGATGGTCGCTACCTCGTGCGGTCGGCACGCGGACTCCCCGATGCCGTCATCGGACGCGAGATCCAGATGGGAGACGGGTTGTCCGGGCGTGCGATGCGTGACAGGGCCATCGTGGTCGACCACACGCTCAGTCGAGACCGCTTTCCACTCGCGCTCCCGCAACTCGACTTGCCACCGCTGACCCAGGGCGTCGGCCTCCCGCTCGTCCGGGACGGCGTGGTGGTCGGCGCGCTCTCCGTTGGTCGCACGGGTGTCGCCGCACGCTTCACCGATCTCGAGATCGAGGGGCTGCAGCTCCTCGCCAGCAGTGCGGCGCTGGCGGTCGCGAACGCCTTTCTACACGCTGAGGTGGCGGAACTCGCGATTCGAGACCCGCTGACCGGCCTGTACAACCGCCGCTACTTTGACGAAACGCTGGATCGAATGCTCATGGCGCACCGCCGTGAACGGCTGGCCGGCTGGCGCCCGCTCAGCGCCATCTTCTTCGACCTCGATCACTTCGGCGCCTTCAACAAGCAGCACGGACACCAGGTCGGCGACCAGATTCTGAAGGCGTTCGCCGATGTGCTCACCAGTCGATTCCGGGGGAACGACCTGGTCGCCCGAATCGGCGGCGAGGAGTTCATCGTCGTGCTCGACTCCACCGACCTTGCGACCGCGCTCGTCGTCGCCGACGAGGTGCGCACGCTGCTCGCCGCACGCAGCGTTCGTGCGGAGGACGGCACCGAGCTGCGGGTCACCGTTTCAGCGGGTTGTGCCGCCCTGGACCCGGTTGACGCGACGCGAGAAACGCTTCTGCGCACCGCGGACATCGGCCTGTTCACGGCCAAGCGCGCCGGCCGGGATCGAGTCGCCGCCGCGTAGCGTGTCCGCGTCAGGTACCGAGGCGATTCGCCAGCCAGCCGATCGCCTCGGGGTAGCGCCAGTCGATGCCCGAGTGCGTTCCCTCGAACAGCTCGAAACGCAGCCCGTCCTCGGCCACGCCGAGCGCGACGAGCTCAGCGTGGAACGCATCGGCGCCCAGATCAAGGTAGAAGTCGTCGCTGCGTCCGGCATCGATCCAGATGGCGCGCAGGCCGCGCAGCGCATCGGCGTGCAGTGGCGCCATTCGAACCGGATCCCATGCCAGCCATCGGTCCCAGATCTCCGGAATCAGGCGTCCCGTGAGCGGCTCGAATGGAAGCTGGACGGTCCCGCTCGCATCGGCGGAGTAGCAGGCCGCCATGCACCACACGTTGAGGAGCGTGCCGTCGGTTCCCTTCGACCGGCCGGGGCGCGAGCGGAAGTCCGTCCAGAAGGCATCGTACGAACCGCTGTAGCCGTCTCGCAGCGCGCGCGCCGCCTCGCGGAAGTCCGGCAGGTAGCACGCCTCGAACATTGCGTCGCCCGCATGCGTCACCAGGCCGCCGAACAGGTCGGGGCGCAGCATGGGGGTGATCATGGCGCCATAGCCGCCGCTGCTCTTGCCGGCCACGCCGCGATGGTCGGCATTGGCGAGCGTCCGGTAGCGGTCGTCAACGAACGGCAGCACCTCGTCACACAGGTAGGTGTGATAGCGACCGGTCGCCGCCGAATCGAGGAACTGGGCGCCCCCCAGGCTGGTCCAGGCGTCGACGAAGACGACGATGGCCGGCGTCGCGCCATCAGCGGCGAACCAGGCGTCGATTGCCTCCGGCGTCGTGCGGCTGAACGCCTTGCGAGATCGCCACATGTCGACCTGGCCGGTCAGTCCCTGGAGCAGATAGACCGATGGGTAGCGCCGATCAGGATCGTCGTCGTACCCCGGCGGGGTGTAGATGTAGACCGGTCGCCGATGTGGGTCGCCGAGCGGGTTGCCGGTCAGTGCCTGCGAATCGATAACGAGCTCGTCGAGTCTGCCCTTCCACGGATGCCCCCACGGGGTCGACAGGTCCGCGGCCATCAGGTCGTCTCGCCGCGAAGCTCGACCAGGGAGAGGCGGCGCATCGCGAGGACGATTGCCCCGACCGTGACTGCTGCGCCGACCAGCACTGCCGTCTCGAGCGCGAGCTCGGCGCGCACGCTGCCCTCGCCAACCAGGGCGTCGGCAACCGCCAGCGCGTGCTGCCGAACGGATACGATTCGCGTCCCGGCAAAGAGGCCGGCCACCACGCTCTCCCAGACCACGACATAGGCAAAACCGATGATGAGCGCGCGAGACGTGACCAGGGAGAGAGCCAGGAAGACGGCCGTGTACTCGAGGGCGCCGGACAGGGCGGCGATGGCGTAGCCAACGCCGAGCCCCGGGTCTCCGCCAGTACTGATGACACCGGCCAGCAGGATGGGCACGGCGACGAGCAGCACGGCCAAGGCCCACGCCACGAGCAGCTTGACGAGCACGATGAGTGGCCGAGGCACTGGCTTTGCGAGCAGGTACACGATCGTGCCATCGTCAAGCTCGGAGCCGAGGGCGGCCGTCCCGACGACCACGGACACCAGCGGGAGAAGGACTGCCAGCCCGAAGGTGGCGAGGAGCTCGCCGGTAAAGTCGAGAGACTCGCCTGCCGCCGGCCCGCCCAGGCGATACACCACGGCCACCAGCACGATCAGGGCGCCGGGGAGCCCCAGCAGGAGCGTCCGCCGTCGATTGAGGAGCGAGCGAAGCGTGAGCGAGGCCAGTGTCGCGATCATCGGCGCACGAGGTAGCTGAAGACCGATTCGAGCGATTCGTCGGCGGGGCGCAGCTCGAGAATCGACACACCTGCCCGCTGAGCAGCGGGGGCCACCGCCCGCGTGAGCGCCCCGTATTCACCGGTCCGCACGGAGAGCATGCCGTCGCGCAGCTCGACGGCCTCGACCTCGGGGGCGGCGAGGAGCTCACGAGCCAGGCGGCGGTCGTCGCTGGAGCGCAGGGTGAAGCGATGCGGTCGATCGATCATGAGACGGCGGATGCGGCGGAAATCACCCGACGCCGCGAGGCGCCCGGCAACGACGACGAGAACCCGGTCGGAGAGCCGCTCCACCTCCTCGAGGATGTGGCTCGAGAACAGGATGGTGCGACCGTCGGCCGCCATGGCGCGCAGGAGGTCCATCATCGCCAGCCGCTGGCGTGGGTCCATCCCGTTGAACGGCTCATCCAGGATCATGGTCGGCGGATCGTGGACCAGGGCGGCGGCGACCTTGGCACGCTGGCGCATGCCCTTCGAGTACCCACCGATGGCGCGGTTCGCGGCGTCCCGCAGCTCCACCATGTCGATGGCGCGGTCGGCAGCAGCTCCGGGATCGGCCACACCGGACAGCCGCGCCGAAGCGAGGACGAACTGGCGCGCCGTCAGGAACGAGTAGACGGCCTCGCGTTCCGGGACGAACCCGATCTGTCGATACACCTCGGGGTGGCCCCAGGTCGGAATTGCGTCCAGCCGCACGTCGCCGGCCGAGGGAGCCAGGAAGCCGGCCATCATGTGCAGCAGGGTCGTCTTTCCGGCCCCGTTCGGCCCGAGCAGCCCGGTGATCCCCGGTCCGACGTCGAACGTCACGTCGTTCACCGCAACCACGTTGCCGTACCAGCGTGAGACGCCCGACAGCGTGAGGACGCTCACGTCGTCACTCGCCGATACCGGAGTGCCAGGATCGCCAGCGACACACCGAGCAGGACTGCGGCGGCCACACCGTAGGTGACGAGCGGCAGTCCGGCACCGCCGACCGGTGACTCGGCGACCGTGCCGCCGAACAGCCATTCCCTGGCGCCGTCCAGGATGGAGGTCGGACTGGTGAATGGCGCGATCGCCTGGAGGCCCGGCGCCTGGGTCGCGAACAGGTCGCTTACGACGCCGCCGACCAGGAAGACGGCGAGCACTGCTCCGGCGGCGTACGCACGCCGGCCCGCCAGCGAGCAGATGGCGAGTCCCAGGGCGGCGAGCACGACTGCGTGCAGCACGCCGCTGCCCACGATCCCCGGAAGCGCGCCGATCTCATCGCCGAGCGCCGCGACGAGGTCCTCCGCCGCCAGCACGCGGCCGGTGAACAGGACGAGGACCGGCAGCAGAGTCAGGCCGAGGAGCGCCAGGGTGAGGGCAGCCAGCTTGGCCACGATGTAGTCGACGCGGCCGATGGGCCGGCTGAAGTAGAGCGGCAGCACGCGGTGGCGCATGTCGTTGACGACCAGCTCGGGGGCCTGTGATGCGACGAAGATCGGCAGCAGCGCGCCGATGCTCCACAGGTAGTTCTCGTAGCTGTAGAGGTCGACGAGGTCGCCGACGAGCACGCGGATGGCGACCGCCACGATCGCGGGCATTACCGCCAGGACGATGGCTCCCCACGGCAGAATCTTGGCGCGGCCCGATCGGCCGAGCCCGAACACGGCGCGCAGGCCGGCCCCCACGATTGCGGCGATGGCGCCGCGGCGGCCGAGTCGGGGTCCCTCGTAGTGGCGATAGCCGATGTCGTAGATCGCCCCGGTCGTCTCAGGCAGCGTGCTCATCGGTCCCTCCGCTGCGGAAGAGATCTTCGAGCTGATGGCGCCGTTGCTCGAGTCGGACGAGGGCCAGTCCCAGGGCGACCGCCTCGTCGCGCACGGCATCGTAGATGGCGAACTCGCTGCCGCCGCCGGTTGCCAGGTCGGCGATGACCGTTCGGCCGTCGGCCCTGGCATCGATCCCGCGCGCGACGAGACGCACGGCCAGCGCCTCGGCGGGCTCATCGGTCTCGATCAGGAGCTGCCCCGTCCGCTCCGTGAAGCTGGCGAGCGGCGCCGTGCGCAGGAGCCGTCCCGCGTCGATGGCGACGAGCCACGTCGCGACCCGCTCGATCTCACCGAGCAGGTGGCTTGCCACGATGACAGCGATCCCGAACTCGCGGCCGATGCGCTCGATCAGCGCCAGCATGTCATCCCGGCCGGCCGGATCGAGCCCGTTCGTCGGCTCGTCGAGGAACAGGACGCGCGGATCATGGACGAGCGCCTGCGCGAGCTTCACACGCTGCTTCATGCCGGTCGAATAGCCACCGATCGGTCGATAGCGCTCCTCGTACAGCCCGACATGACGGAGAACATCCGCCGTCCGTTCGCGGGCGGCCCCCGTCGGTAGCCCCGAGACACGAGCCATATGGGCCACGAACTCGGTAGCGGAGATGTCTGGGGGCAGGCAGTCATGCTCAGGCATGTAGCCGACCAGCTCGCGAATGGCGGCGCCCTGCGTGGCGGTATCGAGGTCCAGGACGGTTGCGTCACCCTCGGTTGGCGACAGCAGGCCGAGCAGGATCTTGATGAGCGTGCTCTTGCCCGCGCCGTTCGCGCCAACGAGGCCGATCACCCCAGGCTCGAGATCCAGGCTCAGGCCGTCAAGCGCGGTGACACCGCCAGAGTAGCGCTTCGTCAACGCTCGGGTGCTGATCAGGGGCATGCCCCTTCAGTCTAGAGCGCGCGGCCTATCGAGGGATGGCCCCGCCACTCGGTCGCGACTCGCTCGTCTCGCGATTTGGTCCGTTGCGGACTCATTACCGGGAGAATCGGCCCCGGCGCATCGGCACCTCTCGCTCGCCGCCCTCGCGCAGGACGTGCGCCGAGCCGGGCCGCAGCTTGAGCAGCGCCTTGACCGCGCTTGTCATGCATTCAGGATACTACAGGGGAGTATCCGATTCAGGGCTTGCTCGCCGGTCTGGGCACAACCCTTGCACGACGGCATGGTTGATCATGCCTCAATGGAAGCGATATATGGCCTTGATGAACCAGCAAGGCGAACAGGTGCCGGCGCTCTTCGTCGTTGACGACGACGTCGCCACGCGCGAGCTCCTGTGTGAGATTGCCCGTGATGCCGGATGGGCCACGCGTGGTTTCAAATGCATCGCCGACCTGCGAGGGTCGCTGGACACGGTCACGCCAAACCTCCTGATCCTCGACGACGATCTTCCCGATGGGCGGGGTGGCGATCTGGCGCGGGAGCTGCGGTCAGACCGCCGGATGTCCGACGTCCCCACGGTGGTGTGCACGGCGGCGCACCCGGCGCGCCAGAGCGAGATCGGTGCCTGGGCCCCCGTGATTGGTAAACCATTCGATCTCGAAGAGATCGAGTCCTGCCTGGGCGCTGCCGCGCGGCGCTAGCTGTGATCCCCATGGACGTTGTTGACAACGGCCGCGGGGCTGAGGCCGCCGAGCGCGGTGTGCGGGCGGCGGTGATTGTAGAACTCGACGAAGGCTGGCAGGGCAGCCAGGCGTGCAGCGTTGGTGGCATAGGTGCGGGCATAGGCCCACTCCCGGACCAAGGTCCCGATGAAGCGCTCAGCCTTCCCGTTGGTCTGGGGTCGATAGGGTCGGGTTCGAGTCTGGCGACGATGGCCGAGGGCGGTTCGATATGCGCGCGAGCGGTAGGCCCAGGCGTTGTCGGTCATGACCCGCTCGACCTCGATTCCGGCGGCGCTGAACGCGGCCAGAGCCAGCTCCATTGCGGCCGCGGCGCCGTCGGCGCTCGCGTCGGCGACCGGGACGACGACGGTGCGCCGACTGCGGTCGTCGACCACCACCTCGAAGTGGTCGTAGCCCAGCCGGCCACGGGCCCGGGGCGTGGCCGTCGTGCGGTCGAGCGTGCGGTGACCGCCGTCATCGGGGATGCGGCCCAGCTTCTTGTGGTCCTGGTGGACCAGCG
>JBPCKH010000182.1:0-3018 GCA_051004475.1 Candidatus Limnocylindria bacterium
CCCGCGGTGGTCATCACCTCGGCCTTCGGCGGCGGCGGACACGCACGGGCGGCAGGCTGCGCCATCAATGCACCGTTGGCCGAAGCGATGGCACAGCTGCTCGACGAGTCGGAGCGGGAGCTCGATCGGGCCGATGCTCGGGGTCGTTAACCTCGACAAGCCGGTCGGCCCAACCAGCCATGACATGGTCGGCATGATGCGACGACTGACCGGCATGCGCCGCATCGGTCACGCCGGCACCCTGGATCCCCTGGCTTCCGGCGTGCTGCCCATCCTGGTCGGTGCCGCCACTCGATTCAGCGCGGAGCTGAGCGGCAGCACCAAGCGGTATGACGCGATGATCCGGCTCGGCGCGCGAAGCGCGACCGATGATGCGGAGGGGCCGATCGAGTCGGTGGCGGGTCCGCTGCCGGATGAAGCGGGGGTGCGTGCAGCGCTGGTGACATTTGTCGGCACCTTTGATCAATTGCCACCGGCCTTCAGTGCGCGCAAGGTCGGCGGACGGATCGCGCATCGTGCCGCGCGAGCGGGCGAACCGATCGACCTTCCGCCACGGTCGGTGACCATCCACGAGCTGGCGCTGCTGACGTATGCACGCGACACCGACGCCGCCGACGTGCGCATCGACCTCCATTGTGGTGCGGGCACCTACGTGCGAGCGCTTGCCCGCGATCTCGGAGAGCGGCTGGGCTGCGGCGGCTACCTGCGTGCCCTGCGGCGGACCGAGTCCGCGGGGCTCCACGTGGACGCCGCGGTCACTCCCGATGACCTGGAGTCCATGGCTGCCGATGGCCGTCTCGAAGACGCCATCCTGCCGGTCGGCGATCTGCTTCCGCTGCCGCGGGTGCTTCTCGATCGCGACGCGGCACGCGCGTTTCGCAATGGCTCGGCTCGAACACTGGTTGACCCGAGGGCCGATGGCCGGGCCGCCGTCTTCGATGGCGTGGAGCTCATCGGCATCGGCTCGGTGAGCGCGAACCTGCTCCAGCCGGAGAAGGTCTTGCCGCGAGAGGACGTCGGGTGACTGCCCGCGGATTGGCCGAGCTGCCGAACATCGGTCCGGCCGTGATCACCCTCGGCGTATTTGACGGCGTTCACCGCGGGCATCGCCACATCATCGAGGCGACCGTGCTCGCGGCGCGTGAGCGTGACGCCGCAAGCGTGGCCCTCGTCTTCAGCCCGCATCCCGACGAGGTCATCCGCCCGGGCAACGTGGTGGAGCGGTTGCTGCCGCCTGCGCTGACGCTGGAGCGACTGCATGCGGCCGGAGTGGACCACGCGATCGAGATTCGGTTCGACGGCTCGCTTCGCAGCCTTGAGCCCGAGGCGTTTCTTGCCGCCCTCTCGCCGGCTCTCGAGCTGCGCGGCATCACCATGACTCCCGACAGCGCCTTCGGACGCGGCCGCGCGGGAACCCTCGAGCGCGTCGCCGAGATCGGCGCCGAGAACGGATGGGAGTGCATCACGGTCGAACCACTTAGGAACGGTGGCACGGTGATCTCGTCCTCTCGCATTCGGAATGCGCTTCGCGCCGGACGGGTCGAAACGGCCACCGATCTGCTCGGGACCGCCCCACTCCTGCGCGGACGGGTGGTGCATGGCGACGAGCGCGGCCGTGAACTCGGATTTCCGACAGCGAACCTGGCTATCGACTATCCGGCCGTCCTGCCCGCGCTGGGAATCTACGTCGGGCGTGTCCGTGTTCCCGACCGCGCCGTCGGTCCGGACCATCCCGCCCTCGTCAGCGTCGGCGTCCGTCCCACCTTCCACGACGATGGTCGCGTGCTGGTCGAGGCCTACCTGCTCGACTGGGATGGCGACCTGTACGAATCGGTGCTGGACCTGGAGCTCGATGGGCGCCTGCGCGAGGAGCGCCGCTTTGACGAGGTGGGCGCGCTCATCAGGCAGATGCGGGCCGACGAGACCGAGGCCCGCCGCCGGCTGGGTATCGGCGAGGCCGGTTGATAGGCAGACTTCGCTTGATTCATCGAGCACGGGACCGATCGTCGCTGATGGCGGCTCGCGGGCTGCTCTGGTAAACTCCGAGCGTTACGGAAATGAAAGTGGAGGAATACGTGCCGCTCGTCAAGGACGCGAAGAGCGCAATCGTCGACGAATATGCCACGCACGAAGGCGACACCGGATCACCTGAGGTGCAAATTGCGCTACTCACTGAGCGGATCAAGTCGCTGACGGATCATCTGCGCAGCTTCCCAAAGGACAATCATTCGCGCCGCGGGCTATTGAAGCTCGTCGGGCAGCGCCGGCGGCTGCTTGCGTATCTGGTTCGCAACGATGTTGACCGATACCGCACCGTCATCGGCAGCCTTGGGCTGCGTCGTTAGATTGCGTCGTTAGATTGCGCCCCTAGTCACCACCGCGATTGACCCGGGACCATTCGGTCCTGGGTCTCGCACATCAGACCCAAACAGCGGCATCCACCCCCGCCTGACGCCGCGCTCACGAGAAGCGCGCCACGGGAATCGAGTGTCGGATGCCGACCGAAGGACACTTGGAGGAATCAATGTCAATCAAGCACGAAGCCGAGATCGGCGGACGGGTCTTCAGCATGGAGGCCGGCAAGCTCGCCGAACAGGCAGATGGCGCCGTCATCGTCAGGTACGGCGATTCCGTCGTCCTGGCGACTGCGGTCGCATCCAAGGAGCCCCGCGAGGGCGCCGATTTCTTCCCGCTCACCGTCGACTACGAGGAGCGCATGTATGCCGCCGGCAAGATCCCGGGCGGATTCATCAAGCGCGAGTCGCGTCCGTCAGAGGCGGCCATCCTGGCCATGCGTCTCACCGACCGCCCGCTCCGACCGCTCTTCCCCAGGGGCTACTTCAATGACGTCCAGGTTGTCCTGACGGTCCTCTCGACCGATCAGGAGAACGATCCGGACATCCTGGCGCTCAACGGCGCGTCCGCCGCGTTGAGCATCAGCCACATCCCGTTCATGGGGCCCATCGGCGCGGTCCGCGTCGGTCGCATGAACGGTGAGTTCGTCACGAACCCGACAAC
>JBPCKH010000183.1:0-3189 GCA_051004475.1 Candidatus Limnocylindria bacterium
ACCTTCAGCTGTGCTCGATGCAACGCGCGCCGGACAGGCTCAAGTTTCTCGCAGGGTCTGAATCGGCGATGGGTGTCTTCATCAATGACCTGGTACCCGAGGAGACAGCGCAGCGGCTCCGCGATGCCTGAGGCCAGGAGGCGCTTCCATGCGCCGGGGCGCGTAAACCTGATCGGCGAGCACACCGACCAGACGGGCGGGCTCGTCCTTCCCGCGGCGATCGACCGCGGCATCTCCCTCGAGGTCGAGCTTGGCGGCCGAGTGATCCAGCTGGCGTCGCGCGATGCCGATGGCGAGGTCCGTCTCGCCGCCGACGGCAGCGGCGCGCCGTCATCGGGATGGGGACGATTCGTGGCTGCAGTTGCGGCGGAGCTCGCCGAAATGGGGAGGGCGCCGATCGGGATGCGCGGTGTGCTCACGTCCGACCTGCCGCAGGGGTCCGGACTTGCGTCATCCGCCGCTCTCGAGGTCGTGGTAGCGCTGGCACTGGTTGCCGCGTCGGACTTCGAGCTGGCGCCGCTCCAGCTCGCGGCCCTCTGCCGCCGTGCCGAGTATCGCGCCGTGGGAGTCCCGTCGGGGATCATGGACCAGGGCGCATCGCTCCTGGGTCGCGCCGGCCACGCCCTGTTCCTCGACTGCTCAACGATGGCTCATCGGCCTGTTGCGCTGCCGGCCGACCATGTCCTGCTCGTGCTCGATTCCGGCGTCCGAAGATCACTGGAGACGACGCCCTATGCCGACCGCACGCGCGAGGTGCTCGCAGGGCTGCCAGCGCTCGGGGGTCGGCGCCCAGCCGATGTCGCGCCCGAAGAGCTTGATGGTCTGCTCGCGGTCCTCGACCCGGTGCCCGCACGGAGACTGCGTCACGTCGTCACCGAGAACGCGCGGGTCCGTGCCACTGAGCTGGCGCTGCGCAGGGGCGATCTGCACGAGCTCGGGCGCCTGTTCGAGGCGGGGCACGAGAGTCTGCGTGATGACTTCGAGGCCACGACGCCCGAGACCGACACGCTTGTCCTCTGCGCGCGTGAAGCCGGGGCCGTCGCGGCTCGCATGACCGGCGCAGGGTTCGGGGGCGCCATCGTGGCCGTGGTCAGCATTCGGGAGGCCGAAGCCGTGGCCCTGGCGGTACTCGAGCGGTATCGGGAGAGATACCCGGGGCGAGCGGGCTCGGCGATAGTATGTGAGCCGCGCGGCGGCGCCCGCGAGCTCACGTAAGCCGCCGCGCCGACCGCCGTCAGTCACCGCAAGGGAGCCGGGGCAGCGGAGGACCGTGTGGAGCAGATGGCGAGCAGGTGGACGGCCCGTTCCCGCCGTTGATCACCGGCCAGCCGTCGACCCAGTCGATACGGTCCAACATGAGGGAGCGAACGCTCGTCTCCGGTCGAATCATGGCGTGGTAGAGAACCCAATCGCTCCCGTCCGGGCCTTCGATTGCGGCGTGGTGGCCGGGGGCATTGAACTGGTCGTTCGCTACCAGGATGGGGTTATCGGGGCTGCGGGTATAAGGCCCGAAGGGGGAGGCCGAGCGGGCGACCATCAGCGCGTAGTGCGCCTCCGGCCCACAGCACGCATCGCCAGAGTAGATGAGGTAGTACATGTCGTCATGCATCGTGACCCAGGCCCCCTCGATGAGGCCCTCATACGGATCAGCCGAGCGCCACAGGACCTCGACCGGTTCGCCAACCAGGCTCAACCCGTCCGCGCTCAGCTCCTGCGCAGAGATGGGCTGGCCGGCCGATCCCCAGTACAGGTAACGGGTGCCATCCGCATCCAGTACGAACGGGTCGATCGCGCTGAACGTAGTGCCTGTCACGATGGGGCCTCCACTGTCGACGAACGGCCCAGTCGGGCTCTGGGCGGATGCCACGCCGATTGCCATCTCGCCTCCGTCCCGGCGCGCTGCCGAGAAGTAGAGCCGATACGTTCCATCCTCCCAGGCCGACATGTGCGGCGCCCACATGTCCCCCGGCGAGCCCACGGCCCACTCCGGATTCTGCGGGAACGCGTCACCCACCAGCTCCCAAGACACCAGATCGGCCGACCGCAGGATCGGAAGGTTCACGAACTGCGCACCGAAGTAGGCCTGCGTGGTGTAGGCGAAGTACGGGCCGTCCGGCGCCCGGATGACACTCGGGTCCGGCGCATCGTTGGCGAGCACCGGATTGCGATACGCGGGTGCTCCGCCCACAAGCGCGACGTAGATCACCGCCGCGACGACCACCGCCAGAGCGATGAGGAGACGGCCGCGGGTCACGCCGTTGGGTCAGCCACGGATACCGACCGAGGCGATGCCGCCCATCAGCTTGTTCTGGCTGAACGCATATACGATCAACGGCGGCAGCATGGCGACGAGGGTCGCCGCCATCACGATGTTCCACTCTGTGCCAACGGTCGTCACCTCGCGCGCCAGCGCAAGGGGAACGGTGAACCAGTTCGGGTCGTCGAGGTAGAGGAGCGGGCCAAAGAAGTCGTTCCACACACCGAGGAAGGTGAAGACCGCAACCACAACGAGGGCCGGGATCGAGAGCGGCAGGATGATTCGCCAGTAGATCGTCCAGAAGCCCGCGCCGTCGATCCGCGCCGCTTCGTCGAGGTCCTTCGGGATGGTGCGCATGTACTGGCGCAGCAGGAAGATGAAGAACGGGTTGCCGGTGAAGGCAGGCACGATCAGCGGCAGGTATCCGGCCGGGAAGCCGTCGACCGTCCCGTACCAGCCGATGTTGAAGAAGAGCAGGAACTGCGGGATCAGCAGGACCGGCGCCGGGAGCAGCATCGTCGCCAGCACGATCGCGAAGAGCACGTTCTTGCCACGGAAGTTGAGCCGCGCGAAAGCATACGCGATGAGGGAGTTCGACAGGACCGCGCCGATGATGTTCAGCGACGCCAGCAGCAGGCTGTTCAAGGCGTAGCGGCCATACGGTTCGTTCGGCTGGGTGAGCGCATCGACGAAGGTCCCGAGATTGAAATACTCGGTGGGAAACCACTCCGGCGGAAAGGTGAAGACGGGCACGTTGTCAGGCTTCAGCGCGGCGGTGAGCATCCAGCCCAGCGGCAGAACGATGAATGCCGTGAGCGCGACCAGGCAGAAATAGATGAACGCCACGTGCAGCGCGCGGCGAGACGTGAGGTTTGTGACGAGGCTTCGGCGATCCGGCGCATGCAGCATATCCGAGGCCACGGGCTCCCTTC
>JBPCKH010000184.1:0-19300 GCA_051004475.1 Candidatus Limnocylindria bacterium
GCATCGATCCGATCGCGAAGCGGCAGGTAGCCGGCGACGCTGTTGCCGAACCAGGCGCACCACGCGTTCCACGATGCCACGTGCGGAAGCGTGATGCGCAGCATGCGTTCGCCCATCGACCCTACCATGAGCGGCGGACCATCCCGTCGCGGCCCCCGCGGCAGCAGCTCGGCATCGTCGAGCCGGTAGTACGTGCCATGGAAGTCGGACCGCCCGGACGCAAGCAGCTCCCGCACGATGGTGAATGCCTCCTCGAACCGGCTGACGCGATGGTCGAACGGAAAGCCGTACGCCGCGTACTCCGCCTCGTTCCAGCCCGCACCGAGCCCCAGGATGAGCCGCCCACCGCTGATCTCGTCGATCGTCGCAGCCTTCTTGGCCAGCATGGCCGGATTGTGGAAACTGGTCGAGGCCACCAGTGGGCCGATCTCCACCCGCTCGGTCACCGCCGCCAGGGCCGCAAGGGTCGACCACGCCTCCCATGGCCCGCGCGCCTGCCGCCCATCGCCGCGGTACAGGAGATGATCGCCGACCCAGATCGAATCGAGGCCGATGCGCTCCGCGGTGATCGCCATCTCGCGCAGCTCCGGCCACGGCACGACGCGTTCGACCTCGGGAAGCTGGACGCCGATCTTCATCGTTCCCGATTGTGCCACGTGGCGCTATCGTTTCTGCCATGGTGTCTACCGATCCCCTGGCCGATGAGCCGTTCAGCTGGCTGACCCGCGCCGATGGCGCGATCGTCATCCGCTACCACGCGGCACCGGTCACGCTGCTTCGCGGACGGACGGCCGAGCGATTTGCGACCCGCGTTGCCTCCGCGGATGACGCGACCGCGCAGCAGCTCATGGCCCGCGCGACCGGCAACTTCAAGCGCGGCACCGAGCGCGTAGGCTCGCGCCGCCGCTCATAGCCCACCTAACCTCGATGGATCGAGGGAGTTCTGCATGGCGCCCTTCCTGAGCGCGATTCCCGCGGTGTAGCGAGGCACGGACGACATGAACCGCGCGCCGGCGTCGTGCTCATGTCGGCCAGCCCTCACTGTGGCGTGGGAATCGTGCGCGGAGCCGCCTTCGTGCGGTTCTGCCTCGATCTATCGAGGCGCCACCGCGCGCTCGAGCGATCGGAGTGACTCAAGGCGCAACTCTTCCATGCCGCGATCCGCGGCGTAGAGCAGCAGCGCGGCAGCCAGGAAGGTTGCGATCACGCGCGCGCGGAGCTCGGTCAGGCCGTCAACCGCACCGTAGGCATCCAGAAAGGCGACGCGAGCCTCGCCAACCAGCGAGCCATAAGCGATTGACAGGTCGGCGCTCGGGTCTCCAGCACATACATCTCCCCAGTCGATCACGCCCGTTGCCATTCCGGCGCTGTCCACCAGGACGTGGCGCATGTGTAGATCGCCATGCGAGACGAGCGTTCGCGATGGTGGCGGCAGCCCGGCTGCATCGGTCAGGAGGCGCTCCACCGCATCGTTCGCAACCCAAAGGCCTGCCTCGATCACCTGGTCCAGGCGACGGCGCGCGTGCGGGATGCGGAACGCCATATCCGCCCGACGCATCGGATCCACCGGCAACGACGATGCAATCCGCGAAGCGAGCGCCGGCGAATGCAGTGCGCGCAGGAACGACCCCAGGGACGCTCCCAGCGCGATTCGCCGCTCATCCGGTAATCCCGAGGCGGCCAGCTCCTTGCCGGGGAGGTAGGCCGCCCCGAACCACGGCCATGGATACTCGTCGGTCGGAGCGCCGATGAATCGTAGGTCGGGGATCGGCAGCGGCAGGTGCGCGGCGAGGCGCGGGAGGATCGCAATCTCGCGGTGGACGCCGGGGATCGCGATGGCGCGCCGCGGGAATCGAAATGCCCAGCGCTCGTCGACAAGGTGGACGACGTTGTCCCAGCCCGCAGCAATTTCTCGAATGCTGACGCCGTGCAGCTCGGGAAATTGACCGTTGATCAGTACGCGGGCTCGGTCGGTGTCGACCTCGGTTTCGGGATCCCATTCCGGCATGTGGCAACGGTACCCGAGAGCGGTCGTCGCGCCATCAGGGCTACGGCGTGCTGGCCTGAACGGGGCGAGGCCCTACGCGACTCGCTTCGTTTTCTTGTTGACGTAGTCGACCAGGACGTACTCGCCGAGATTCTCTGGCTCGACGTAAAAGGCGCGACCGCGATTGATGCGCGACATCAGGTCCACGAACTCCGACAGGTAGCGCGAACGCTCGAGCATGAACGTGTTGATGACGATCCCTTCCCGCGTGCATCGGCCCACCTCGCGCAGCGTGGATTGGACGGTGCGCAGTGTGGGGGGGTAGGCGAACTCGACTTGGCCGTTCTCGATGTGCGCCGTCGGCTCGCCATCGGTGATGACGACGATCTCCTTGTTGCCGCCGGTGGATCGGCCCAACAACTGACGCGCAATGATGAGCGCGTGCTGGAGGTTGGTGCCGTACTCGAATTCGTACGGCGACAACGTGGGGATGGATTCCGGCTTCAGCTGGCGGGCGTAGTACGCGAACCCCACCACGAACAGCCGATCACGCGGGTACCTGGTGTGAATGAGCGTGTGCAATGCCATCGCCACCTTCTTGGCCGCCGATGAACAGCCCCGCAGCAGCATGGATCGGCTCATGTCGAGCAGCAGGACCGTGGACGAGACCGTTGTCTCCTCCGAGCGCGAGACCTCGAAGTCGTCGGGACCGATGACGACCGGCGTGCCCACCCCGCCCCGCGCCATGGCGTTGAACAGGGTGCGGTTGATGTCAACGGCAAAAGCGTCGCCGAACTCGTACGGCTTGGTCTCCTCGGTCGGCTCGCCGCCGCGCCCGGGACGAGGTAGGGCATGCCCGCCGAATCCCTCGCGGCGCAGCCGGCTGAAGATGTCGGTCAGCGCCCGCATCCCGAGCTTGCGCGCGGCACGAGGCGTGAGCTCGAGACGGCCGCCGTCGCGATCGAGGTAGCCAGCCTCCTCCAATGCGCGCGTCAGCTCGCGGAGCTGGTCGAGGTCATCGATCGCGTCGTCACCGGCCAGGTCGCGCAACGCATCGGCGTCGACATTCTCGAGCGCGTCCGGATCACGCGCCGCACCGAGCGCTTCCTCCATGGCGTCGTACTGCTGCTGCCGATCGATCGCGGCCATGGCATCGGCCAGTCCCATCGGCTCGTCTCCCTCGAAGGGATAGGACTCGCCGAACGGCAGGTCGGGGCGCGCCATCTGGAGGTTGCCGGCAAGTCGCGCCATGTCGATCTGGAGTCGATCGTCACGCAGCAGGTCGTCCATCATCGAACGCAGCTCGTCGCGCATCTGGGGCGACATCGAGTTCAGCAGCGAGGCCATCTGCGACGCCTGGCGGTGGAGATGCTGGATCAGCGCATCGGTGTTGGCGATGCCCGGCGGGAAATACTGCCCGTGCTGGGACATGAAGCTCGCGAAGTCGTCGGTCGTATCTGCCCCGGAAGCGTGCTTCTCGAGGAGCGCGTTCAGATCGCGCACCATCTCGCGGATGCCGGCAAGATCTTCGGGAGTGACGCGCTCGACGCCCTCTTTTAGCCCCTGGAAGTAGGTCTGGAGCATCTGCTGGCGCAGCTCGTCGGTCAGTTGGGTGAACGCGTCGCGGGCCACGTCGTCCATAAACTCATAGTCCCGCAGCCCATGGAGGCGACCGGCCAGGTTCGGCGGCAGAGCATCAAGGCGATACTCCCGCTGCCGGGCGGTGCGCCGCATGACCTGCTCCGCCATGCGGGCCTGGTCTTGGTCCTCGCCGGGGGCGGCATCGAGAGCTCGCTGCTCGGCAGCGTTCACCCGCTCCCCGATTCCCTGGCGCTCCGTCTCAAGTATCTCCTCCAGCCGTTGGCCGACGTCATCCAGCACACCCTCGAGGTTCGCCCTCTCAAGCTCCGCCTGTCGCTGGGCGCGCAGACGCTCCATGATCCTGCGCAGGCCGGGCACGTCGCCGCCACGGGTGCCTCGGAGACCGCGCTGCATCAGGCGCTGCAGCGCGCGCCGCACGTCGCCCTCGGCCAGGATGTCGTCCGAGAGCGCGTCGAGGACATCGTCCGCGTCGAACGGCGGCAACTGCTGACTGCCGTCCCACCGGGAATAGCGGAAGCTGCTCATCGTACGGCTCAGCCTAGCCGATGCCGGCGTCTCGTCCACGCGGCTTTCCCCCGGCCGAGCCGGCCGAGTCGGAAACGCCGGTCTCCGCCATCCACCAACCACGATCGGCTTAGGTTGGTTCACCGCCGCCTACTCCGCAACCTACCAACCACAGACCAATGTCGGCCTTGAGAACGCGACGATTCTAACGCGCGGCCTGGCCGAGCCGGCCCTGGTTGGTCCGTGCCAATAATTCCCTGGTAAGTGCGCCGTAATCCCGGACGGTGCACCCTGAGCGAATGGATGACCCACGCATTGGCCGCGCAGTTCTTGTCCTACGACAGCGCCGCGGGTGGCGGCAGGCGGACCTCGCAATGCGGTCGGGTGTGAGCCAATCGGCAATCTCGGACATGGAGCGTGGTCGAATCGACCGATACACGCTCCACACCATTCGCAGCGTGCTCCGCGCATTGGACGCATCCGTCCGCTTGGATCCGATGTGGGGCGGCCGCGGGGATCTCGATCGCGTGCTCGACGCTGATCACGCGCGGCTCATGCAACGGTGGGCGGATCGCCATCGGCGTGCGGGTTGGGACGTATGGAACGAGGCAAGTTACAGCATCTACGGTGAGCGCGGCCGCGTCGATCAGCTGGCTTATCATCCCGCGACCGCAGTGCTCGAGGTGGCCGAGGGAAAGACCGGGATCTGGGACGTCCAGGACACACTCGGTCGCATCGATGTGAAGATTCGGCTCGGGCCGCGCATCGCGACTCAGCGCGGTTGGAAGGTCAGCCGCGTTGTGGGCGCCCTGGTGATCATGGATGGCACGACCGCCCGACGGCGTGTGCGCGAGCACGACGGCCTGTTTGCACGGTATGCGCTTCGAGGCAACGCAGCCAACGCCTGGGTCCGGGATCCGCGAGTTGCCACTGGCGGCCTACTCGTCTTCGTATCATTGCCACGTACCAATCCGGGTGGGCTTAGACGAGCCGGCCAGCGCCGAGTGCGGCCGACGCGACAATCCGCGACCGTGAGCAACTGACGTCATGCCACCAACCCGGCCACTGATTGGTGTGCGGCGAGAATGCCCGACCGCGCCACGCCTAAGCCGATGGTGGTTGGTAGGTGGTGCTTCGCGGGCTCAGCCGGGCTCAGCCGGGCTCAGCCGGGCTCAGCGGGGGTCAGTCCGGGCTCAGCCGGGCTCAGCCGGGGGTCAGTTCGCTTCGGCGACGCTCGCGCGCGCCAGACATCAGTCCGACAGGAGCTCGGACACCCGCGACGCGGACCATCGGGCGTCAGCTACGTCAAGCGTCTCTGGGCAGCGCGGGCAATGGGATCGGCTCCGCGGGTGGACCGATCGGCTCGGTGATGCGCATGCCGTACCAGGCCACGTCGTGCCAGGCACCGAACTTGTATCCGACCTGCTCGTACACGCCGATGCGCCGCATCCCGATCGATTCGTGAAGCGCGACACTGGCCGCGTTGGGGAGGCCAATCCCGGCGTACACGTTGACGTAATCCTGGCGTCGCAGCATCGGCAGCAGTGCGTCGTACAGGCTGCGGCCCACGCCTCGCCCATGCCACGCGGGATCCACGTAGGCCGACACGTCCACGGACCATCGGTACCCGGCTCGCTCGTGGTGCGGGCCCGCATAGGCGTACCCGAGTACAACGCCGGCACCGGGCACCTCGGCAACGAGCCACGGCGTGCGCAGCAGCGTGCGACGCATGCGGTCCGCCATCACGCCGGCACCGGGCGGCACCTCCTCGAACGAGGCAGCCGAATCTCGAACGGCGGGGAGGTAGATGGCGGCGACAGCCTCCGCATCGCGGTCGGGATCGGCGAGTCGCACAACCAAGTCAAGCGTCATCGCTTCATCATGCGGCACGCGACATGCTGACTGGTGACCGCATGAGCGACAACGACATTCACGGAATCGAGAGCGGCTGGTCGGTGAAGACCGCGGATGCCCAGAACGTGGGGACCGTGGACGAGACGACCGACCGCTACATCCTGGTCAAGTCGGGGCTGATCAACGCCACGCACCACTACCTCCCGGCGGCGACGCTCGCGCACGTCCGCCCGGAGCTGAAAGAAATCGCCATCTCACTCACCGCTGCGCAGGTTGACGAGGGCGACTGGTCCGAGCCCCCGGCGGAAGGACCAAAGACCGAAGGCGCGCCCCTCAATGTCGACACCGACGCGGAGGCCGACCTGGTCATGCGCGGACCTGCTGCTCCGCCGGAAAAGCCGACCACCATCTGACCTCAGCCAGCAACCTGCGGGAGCACCCGCCCGTCGGACGCGACACGGACCAGGGTCGGTACGAGCGCCACGCCGTACTTGCGCGCCAGGTCGGGCCGATCCCGGACGTCGACAGCGATCCAGCGCTGCGAGCTCGCGGCCAGCTCGCCGATGACTGTCCTGCACTCGGTGCACAGCGGATGGCTGAACGCCACCACGACCTCGCCTCCGGAAACAGCGCCCGCTCCCTGCGGCTCACCAAGTTCCGCCAGCTCAACCCGGTCGATCTCGCGGTGTCGAATCCCGCGCAACCGTGCGCCGATTCGATACATCTCGCAGCCGAGACACAGACCAGTGGTCGCGGCCAGCAGCGCAAGGCCGGCGACCAACCAACCCAGCGCGATGCCGATTGCCGTCAACCCGACCACGTGGGCCAGTGTCGCCGACCCCAGGACAACGAACCCGACCTGGTTCGCAAATTTTGGCGGCCGCGAATCCTCGATTGACCCCTCGCCGAAGCGCGGCTGGACGAACTCGAAATAGGCGACGCACGGAAGGCAATAGCGGCGTCCGAAACGGAGTCCGATCCCCAGCTGCGCGGCGAGCAGCGCGAGGAGTGGCCACCACCCGGTCAGCACTGAGATGAGCGAGACAATGCCAACAGTCGCCTGGTTGAAACGCGGCGCGCGAGCGTCGATGACGTCGGTGTCGCGGTAGGGATGCGCAGTACGAGCAGGTGCGGTCATGGGGTGCTCCAGGGGGAACGGCGAAACGTGGTCAAGACCGGAACGGGGCGGAAGGAGGCCTCAGAGGGCCGGCGGACCAGGACGATGCGCCGATGAAGCGGGAGCGGAGCTCCTCCCGCCTAGCGACAGATGCAGGTGTCGGTGCAGGTGCTGCGGCGTTCGTCGATCACGACGCGCGGAGCGTACTCTCCTCTCGCCGATCAGGCAAGCGAGCACGGCCCAGAATCAATGCGGGGCTGAATTCAACCGAAATATCAGCCGGGTGCCGGCCTGAATCCCACCATGGCGCGGGCGCACGCTTGGCGACCGCGGGCGCCAACGCCTCAGCGCGAGAAGCCGTTCGTCACCCGCCCCGGACGTCGACGGCGGCCGGCGCCGAAGCGGACGCGGCTGCGATCGCCGGATCCCTGTCGCGGCGCGGACCCCTGGCGTCGCTGGCCAGCGTGCTGCGCGGACCGCAGTCGAATCGGCTCGGCGCGAATGCTCTGGTTGGGCTCAAACCCGGCGATCGTCTGGCTGGCAATCGGGCCGCGGAGCAGTCGCTCGACATCACGCAGGAGCGGCGCCTCGTCAACGCAGACGAGTGAGACGGCGGTCCCGGTAATCCCCGCCCGGCCCGTACGACCGATTCGATGGACATAATCGGCCGGCACCATCGGCAGCTCGAAGTTGACGACGTGCGGCAGCTTCTCGATGTCGAGTCCGCGCGCGGCGACCTCGGTTGCCACCAGCAACAGCACGCTACCCGCCTTGAAGTCGGTCAGGGCGCGAACGCGCTGGGGCTGAGACTTGTTGCCATGGATGGCGGCGGCGGCAATGCCGTCGCGGGTGAGTTGCTCCGCCAGGCGGTTGGCGCCGTGCTTGGTTCGTGTGAATACGAGTGCCTGGTCGATGACGCGCGTCCGCACGAGGTGCGTCAACAGCTCACGCTTGCGCTCGCGGTCGACCCGATACACGACCTGCTGGACGAGGTCGACGGCCGTGTTCTCGGGCGTGACCTGGACCGACGCCGGTCGGTCCAACAGCCCTTCCGCCAACGCGCGAATCTCGCGCGAGAAGGTGGCCGAAAAGAGAAGGTTCTGGCGACGGTCGGGCAGGAGCGCCAGCACCTGGCGAATGTCGCGAATGAAACCCATATCGAGCATCCGATCGGCCTCATCGAGGACGAGGAACTGGATGCCGCGCAGGTCGATGGTGCCCTGGCGGCTGTGATCAAGCAGACGGCCCGGCGTGGCGACCACGACCTCGACGCCGCGACGCAGGGCGCTGACCTGGCCGCCGAAGCCGACGCCACCGTAGATGGCGGTCGAGCGGACGCTGCCGCTCGAATAGGTTCGGACTGACTCTTCGACCTGGATTGCGAGCTCGCGCGTTGGGGCCAGGATGAGGACCCGGATGCGCCGATCGCGCGCGGGGCGCGCGGCCAATTGCTGTAGGATGGGCAGGACGAATGCGGCCGTCTTGCCGGTGCCGGTCTGAGCGCCGGCAAGCAGATCACGGCCCTGCAGCACGAACGGAATTGCCTCGCGCTGGACGGGAGTGGGTTCGGTGTAGCCCTGGCGCGCAACAGCGCGCAACAGGTCGGGCGTGAGCCCCAGTTCAGCGAAACTGGCAGCGAAACTTGCAGAGAAAGACAAGGGAGAAAGCTCCTGACGTGGCCCTCCCGCTGATGTGCGGGGCCCGGTCAGGGCGAAGAGGTGATTTCGAGATCGGACTTCAGGTGAGAAGCGGCGCAGACCGGTGCGCCAATCGAACACGTGTGCGAAATGTACCACACCGAATCGGTGTACGCTAGTGACCTCCCACAAGAAAGGCGGCCATGACCGACCGATGCATTCACGGGTTTGAGCCGCAGAGCTGCGCCTCCTGCCGCCGATGTCCCCACGGCATCCTGGAATCTCGCTGTGCAACCTGCAGCCCGAAGACCGCCCGAGAGGCGACGATCATGCTCGCGAACGATGCTCCCCGCCCGGCGGAAGAGCACCGCGGCTACGAGATCCTGTACGTTGCCGGCGAACGCAGCTGGTATATCAAGGCCGACGCCGATGCGCCGCGCTCCCAGAACTCCTTCCGTTCCGCCTTCCAGGCTCGACGAGCCATCGACGAAATCCTTGATCGGCCGGCCCCGGTCGCGGCTGGCGGCAAGAAAAAGAAGGGCTGATTCAGCGCGCGGGATGCCACTTGGCATAGCGCGTCCTGCGGCGGTCAGAATCCCGAACAGACGCGCTTCTGCGGGCACTGCGGCGACCGATGACGATGGCGGCACACCTGGTGGCCACACCCGGGACCGGCGGCGCCCCACTGCTGCCCAACACGGCAACCGATCAGACGATGAGCCCCATCCTGCTCGGTTCGCTGCTGCTGCTGGCCGGTGGTCTCGGCGCCTCGGCAATCCGACGCTCTACGGCCAGCATCCGCTGACCTCTCGGCGTTCACGCGATCCTCGAGCTGTCCTGCCCGGGATGCAATTGCAAGCGCCCTGGCCACGATCAATTGCGACGGGACGTTTGTCTTGTACGAAGGCACCCGACAGGCGTAGGCTGACGCCACATTCGATGGGAGGCAATGACGCGCGGTCGGTTCCTGGTCGCCCGCTTTCTGCCCGAGCGAACCGCGCGCCTGCCACTGGCGAACCCGGCCCATCGTCGCGGGGAGGTATCCCACCATGCGGCGACAACGCGCAACCGAGCTGGCGCGGCAATCCGGCCTGGGCCGACGAATGAACGCACCGATCACCAGACGCTCCTTCATGGCAGGCGCTGCAGGCGCGGGAGCCGGGTTGATGGCGGGCGGCCTGGCCGGCATCGGCTCAGGATTGGTCAGAGCCGCACCCCCATTCAGGGGTCCAGTCGAAAGCGCGCCGTGGTTCGAGCGCACCATCCCCGAGCTCCAGGCACTGATGGCGTCCGGACAGCTCAGCAGCCGCGAGCTGACCAAGGCCTACCTTGCCCGCATCAAGCAACTCAACCCGACGCTTGGTGCGGTGATCGAGACCAACCCCCAGGCGATCGGGATCGCAGCACGCCTGGACGCCGAGCGTCGAAGTGGCAGGACTCGCGGCCCGCTCCATGGCATCCCGGTCCTGGTGAAAGACAACATCGCGACCGATGACACGATGCAGACTACGGCAGGCTCGCTTGCGCTGGTCGGAACGCGTGTCCCCGCGGACGCGACACTCGTTGCCAACCTGCGGAACGCCGGCGCGGTCATCCTCGGCAAGACAAACCTGAGCGAATGGGCCAACTTCCGAGGTTTCCCGCCGCCGGACTTCCCGTTCGAGACGAACTATCTCAACGGCTGGAGCGCGCGTGGCGGGTTCACCCACGACCCGTACCTGCTCGGCTTCGATCCTTGCGGGTCGAGCTCGGGCTCCGGTGTCGCTCCGGCCGTGAACATGTGCGCCGTGGCTGTCGGCACGGAGACGGATGGCTCCATCGTCTGCCCGGCCGGCAACAGCGGCATCGTGGGGCTCAAGCCCACCATCGGCCTCATCAGCCAGGCGGGCATCATTCCGATCGCCCACAGCCAGGACTCGGCAGGACCGATGACACGGACCGTCACCGACGCGGCGATCATGCTGAACGTGATGAAGTCACCGTTCGGGCCGGTCGCCGGCCACGCGCTGCCGGCCGACTACACGACGTTCCTGAACGCCGACCTCACCGGGCTGCGAATCGGCATCGAGCGGCGCCAGTTCGGGGCTGAGTACTTCGCCCTCCCGCAGATCAACGCCGAAGTCGAAAAGGCTATCGAGGCCATGGCCGGCGCCGGCGCCATCATCGTCGACCCGGTGGACACCGGAGATACCTACCTGTGGTTCGACGCCGAATTCACCGTGCTCCTGTACGAGTTCAAGAACGACATCGCGGCCTACCTCTCAGGCCTGCGCCACACGCGGCGCGACACGCGCATGCGCACCCTGGCGGATCTCATCGCCTTCAACAACGAGCACTGCGAGGAGGAGATGGAGTTCTTCGGGCAGGAGATCTTCGAGATCAGCGAATCGCTGTCCGGCAACCTGACCGATGCGGACTACGTGAACGCCCGCAACCTGTGCCTGGAACTGACCCAGGCACAGGGTATCGACCGCGTCATGGCCGAGCACAACCTCGACGCGGTGCTCTCGCCGTCCTACGCCTTCGGCTCATCGGCACCGGCGGCAGCGGGCTATCCCATCATTTCAGTGCCGGTCGGGGTCTCACCTGAGGGCATTCCGGCCGGAGTGTGGCTCTACGCCGGCTTCCTCCAGGAGCCGCAGCTGCTCCGGGTCGCCTACGGCATCGAGCAGTTGCTCAGCCCGCGCGAACAGCCGGAGTTCCTGGGCATGGTCCCGGCAGATCCGCCGGACGCCGGCATCTGTCCGGTGCCGACCGCGGCAGCACGCGGAAATCGCGCACGGACGGCTGGCCAGGCCGGATCGATGCACCCCGCCACGGGCCGACGCCCCCGACGCGGCCAACGCGGCCGACCGCACTGACCCTTCGCTGCGTGGCTGGGCCCGATCAAGCCCGGCCACGTGCCAACTTCTACGTCCGGGTCGATCACCTCGTGTTCCGCCCAATCCGCTGACATGACCTATGCGGCGGCCGCTCCACATCGGGGCGGCGGCCGCCCATCGGGACGACTACCAGATCGATGGCCTCAGACGTCAGCCTTTACTTCTTCAGGCTGCTAGCTGCGGCCGGACTGCGGTACGGCCTCGGTTGTCGCCCCACGGGCGTATCGGCTCGAACCGAGCTCTAATGGAGCCGCGAACCGCCGCCGCCGTCGTCAGGCTCGTCATCGCCACCCTCACGCAGGAAGCGCTCGATATCGGCGATCAGCTCGTCGCCCTCGGGCAGTCGTGACTCATCGGCGAGAAGCTCCAGGCGCTCGACGTGAGCTTTCGTGTTCTCGTCGTTGGCCGCGGCGGCGTCGAGCATGTTGCGTCGCTCAAGGGCGCGCGTCGCCAGCGTTCCAATCGGGACGTCGATCCCCAGGTGCCGCCCCAGCGCGGTGAGCAGCGCGATGGACGCGGTGGGATAGGAGGCATTCACATAGTGCGGCACCTGCGCGAAGAAGCCGACCGCAGGGATGCCGGACGTCGAGGCGGCCAGCTCCAGGACCGAGAGCAGCGCCGCAGGCACCCGCAGCAGGCCGTCGGGACCCTGTCGAATGCCCTCAGGCAACAGACCCGGGGCCGATGCAGTGGCCAGGATCGGCACCGGACGAGTATGGGGCACGGCGGCCGGAATGGCGCCAAGGCTTGCCCAACTGGCGACCCCGAGCCGCTTGGCCAGCTCGACCACGTCCGTCGCCAGCTCGCGCCAGCGGTAATCCGGCTCGGGGCCGCTCAGGATGAGCAGGTCGCGGTCGCCGATGCGCGAAGCGGTCATGCGCAGCTCGGCCCAGGCGAGACTCATCGGGCGCCCATCAACGATGTCGAGGGTGGGACGTCGCGAACGGAAGTCGTAGATGGCATCGGCGTCGAATGTGGCGACCAGGGTGCCGTCCTGCGACAGTTGCGCGGCGGCAGTCGTGCCTGACGAACCAGCATCCACCCAGCCCTCGAACGCGGCGATCAGGACCGGTGTCTCGAGCTTGGGATCTTCCTCGAGCCGATAGAGCGACATGCCGACAAGGATACGGCCGCGCCGGGCCTAACGCGCGTAGACGGCGAAATGCCAGAGGTCGGCGTGCCCAACGGTCGTCGGACGAAATCCCGCGCCCGCCAATCGGTGTTCGATGTGCCGCACGTCATGCACGTACCCACGGCACCCGCCGTGCGTGAGATCCCACAGATTCTCGGCGGCCCACAGCGGCCGGTTCATCAGCCCGCGCCAGCCCCGCGACTCCGGCACGGACAACGCGATTCGCTCACGCGCGGCGCCGATGAGCGCGTCGAGCAGGCGATCAACGTGCGAGTCACAGCACAGCATCCGATCGGCGACGACCCAGTCATACGTCGCAGAGCCCACCGCGGCGGACCCTTCGCCAACCAGGAACGATGTCTGCCTTTCAACGCCGATAGCCGCAGCGCGGCGTCTAGCCACCTCAACGCTGGTCGGCGAGAGATCCACGCCCCGGACGTGCCTCGCGCCCATCTCCGCGAGCGCGACACTCACACCGCCGGTGCCGCAGCCGATCTCCAGGACCGTCGGGCGCAGGGTCGGTGCATCTCGAAGCGCATCGAGCAGCCGCGCCGACACCTGGACGATTTCGGGGAAGCCGTCGGCGTCGTCCCACTCGTCCCATTCGCGATCGAACCGTTGCGCCACCCGTGGATCTGCGTCGGGGCAGCATCCGCGCGCGGTGCTCGTTTCTTCCTGCTCGGTCATGCTGCTCATGGTCGCACGCGATTGGTTTCCGCCGCGCATCAGCCGTTGCTGATCCCGTTGCCGTTGCCGCTGCCGTTGCCGTTGCCGCTGCCGATCCGTCGCCGTTGCCACCTATCGTTGCCGTTGCCGTTGCCACCTACCAGCCATGGTCGGCTTGGACCAGAACCACATCAGTCCACAGTCACTCGCGCGCTGTCAGAGGCCGGAACCCCGTCGCGATTGGTAGGTGGCGCCACATGGCCAGAACTCGGCGCGCGACCCCTCCTAAGCCAGCGGTACTTGGTAGGTGGCAGCGGCCAGGGGTTCCGGTGCATCACCTGACTCGCTCATCCGCCGGATCGGGACACCGCCCACTCCCGAGGGGCCGCCGATCCATCAGAAAGCGCCTCAATCGGTCGGCCACACCGGCGTCGCCGGGGACAGTACCGGAAGCGAGTCCCAATCGGACCGAATCGGCGTAAAGACATCGATCACCACCGCTCCCTCGGGACCGGCCTGCGCCTCGTGTGGAACGTCGGAATGGATACGCCAGGTACCGCCCGGCCCCAACATTCTCCGCTCATCACCGATCCGGAAGTCCATCTGCCCCGTGATGACCATGCCGTGCTGCTCGCTTGGGTGACGATGCTCGGGAACCACGGCCTTCGGATCCAGTTCCACCACTGCCAGCGTCACGAGATCGCCCTGCACGCGCCGAACTCGGATGCCAGGAAAGACCTGGATCGGCAGAATCTGGTCGAGGTCGGTGAGATCGGTCAAGGATTACCTCCACGGTCATGCAGTCGGCTAGTCTGAAGGAGATGGCGAAGGCAAAACCTACCAGCAAGGCCGATGCGAGCGCCGACCCGAACAAGCTGGTACGCCAGCAGGCCGGCACGTACCGGACGACCGACGACCGATTCAAGATCCGCGAAGCCGATGTCGGCTGGTTCCTGGTCGACCCCGAGCAGACGAATGAGTTCGGACAGGAGCTGATCCGGGGACCGTTCGCGACGCTCAAGGCGGTCCGAGAGGCACTTCCCGATGCCCGCGCCGCGAAGTCACGACATGCGCCGCAAAAGGCGCCGAATAAGGCGCCGAAGAACACCGCGAAACGAGAGGCCGAGCCCAGGGCAGCAGAACCATCATGGATCGATAAGCTCTCGAAGTCCGAGGCCGCGGGCGTCCGCAAGCTCATCGGCGCCCTCGCGCGTGAAGGAATTGATGACGCGGAGGTGCTCACGCGACGAGACAGAGACGGCCTTCTGCCAGCGGTGGCTATCCGGCTGATCGAGCGACGCCTGGCCGCACTGGTGGACGAGCTGCCCGAGCAGGGACGAGCAGCCGCTCGGGAGTTCGTGCAGCGCGTGACGCAGATCCTGAGCGCCGATGGCAGCACGCGAGGACCGCTGCCGGGCTGGATGCTGATCGAGACCGGTCCGGAGCCGGACCCGCCGAATCGGCGAATCGACCTGCGAAGATAGGCCGATGCCGATCGCCGTGCGGCGTGCGACCACCGCTGATATCGCCTCCATGGCTGCCACACTGGCGCGCGCCTTTGCGCACGATCCGTTCTACTCGTTCCTGGCCGGCGATGCGCCCGAGCGTAACCAGCGCATGCGCGAGGGGTGGAGCGGGATCCTGCGCTTCGGATCGGCACGGCTGGCGGAAACGTACACGACCGATGATCGGAGCGGCGTCGCACTATGGCTGCCGCCCGGTCATCGGGGGCCAACGATCCTCGACAGCCTGCGAATGAAGCCGTCCATCGGTCGATTGGCAGGCTGGCGGCGTGTGCGCATGATCACCACGGTCATCGCTGCGCTGGAGCAGCGGCATCGGCATCACGTATCGGAGCCCCATTTCTACCTGTCGGCGCTCGGCGTGCTGCCCGACCGGCATGGCCAAGGAATCGGCACCGCGCTCATGAAACCCGTTCTCGACCGATGCGACCGGGACCGCATCCCTGCCTACCTCGAGACTGCCACCGCTCGCAACGTGCTCCTCTACGAGCGGCTCGGGTTCGACGTGGTGGAGGAGCTCACGCTGCCGAGCACGGATGTCCATGGCTGGCTCATGATTCGGACCGGCCGTCCATCGACGCCAGCTCCTCGCGAACCTGCGCAAAGGCTCGCCTGACGTCGTCGCTCCCCTGCTCGAGAATGAGGGGCTCGAGGCTTTCCAGCAGCCGATTCCCGCGCTCGACCACGCGATGAATCTGCGGGCTCGCCGATCCCAGGCTGTGGACGGCAGCGCGCGTCGAAACCGAGATCACTCGGATCCGCAGGCGCAGCGCGACATCATCCACACCGGTCACAGTTGCAAGGAGGATGCCGCCCGCGTGTCAGTCCTCGGAACCGGGCCGAATACCAGACGCTTGCCGCTGCCGATGAGGCGCGGCACGTGTGGCAGGACCAGCACAGCCACGGCAACCAGCAGGAGCATGGCTGAAATCGGGCGGGTCAGCAAGACGGTCAGATCAGCCTGGCTGAGCTGGAACGCACGGCGGAACTGGGTTTCCATCATAGGTCCCAGGATGACGCCGAGGATCATGGGGCCGACCGGGAAGTCGTATCGGCGCATGAAGAAGCCGATGTTGCCGATCACATACATGATCAGGACGTCCACCAGCGAGTTCGCGGCGCTGTACACGGCGCTGTACACGGCGAGGGTCGCGAACACGACCGCGCGACTCCGGCAGAACAAGTTGCCATCTGCCAACCGTGTCGATGCTAGGGAGCTGTTGCGTCGTCTGGCGCGGCTTCGGGACGTTGCTCCGCGCTCAACGGAGGGCGCCGTGAGTGGCTCGTCACCCTTGACATCGCCTAGCACCGATACCATCGATGAATGGCAACATCCGCCACGCGGCCGCGCCCACGCGAGGTAATCGGCCGATATGCACGCACCCACTACCATCAGCGCGTGGACCCCGAGGCCATCCTGGCCACCCTCAACGACGAACAGCGCGAGGCTGCGCGGACCAGCGATGGTCCGGTCGTCATCCTGGCCGGCGCCGACACGGGCAAGACGCGGGTCATCAGCCAGCGCGTCGCGTATGCCGCGGCGACTGGCGCCGCCGACCCAAAGCGGACCCTCATCGTGACATTCACCGAGAAGGCCGCCGCCGAGATGAAGCGACGACTCCACGCGCTCCACCTCCCGCAGGTCCAGGCATCGACCTTTCACGCCGCCGCGCGTCGTCAGCTCGCCTACTACTGGCCGCTCGTCCACGACCGCCCGCTTCCCGGCGTGCTCGAATCCAAGCTCGGCATCATCGGTCCACTCGCACGCAGCCTTCCCGGCGGCTACCGGTTCACCCCGGCCAAGGACCTCGCCGATGAGATCGAATGGGCCAAGGTCCGTCGCCAGACGCCGGATACCTATCAACCCGAGCGCGATCCACCGGTCCCCACGGACGTGCTCACAAAGCTCTGGCGCAGCTACGAGCGCACGAAGGAGCAACGTAACCGGATCGACTTCGAGGACATGCTGACCTTCGCAGTCGAGCTGTACGAAAAGGACGAGAACGCCATCGGCCTGGTGCGAAAGCGCTACGCGTGGTTCAACGTGGACGAATACCAGGACACCAATCGGCTCCAGGAGGACCTGCTGCGACTGTGGCTGGGAGATCGGCGCGACCTGTGCGTCGTCGGTGATCCGGACCAGACCATCTACCGCTTCACTGGCGCCAGCAGCGAGTACCTGACCACCTTCGCGGACCGATACGCCGATGCGTGCGTCGTGCGCCTCAGCCAGAACTATCGCAGCACCCCGCAGATCATCGAGCTCGCCAACCGGCTGATTCCGGGGCGCGAATTGCGCGCCACCGCAACGGATGGCCGACCGCCGCAGCTCACCGCGCATACCGATGCTGACCGCGAGCTGACATCGGTGGTGTCCGCCATTCGACAGCCCCTCGCCGGTGGGCTTCCCGCTACCGAGATCGCCATTCTGGTGCGCACAAATGCGCAGCTGGTGCCCTTCGAGGCCGCGCTGACCGCCGCCGGCATCCCGTTCACCGTGCGCGGCGTCCGCTTCTTCGCGAGGCCCGACGTGCGCGCTGCCCGAGCAGCATTGAAGACCGATGCCACCGGGCGCCTGTCGCGAATCGTCGTCGATGCCTGGCGGAAGGAGCTCGGATTCGATGAGGCCTCCCCCGCGGGCCCCGGGGCCGAGGCGCGCGACCGGCATGCGGCGATCTCCACGCTGCTCGCCATCGCCCGGCGCCTCGAGGTGGAGCGGCCCGACGTCACCGTTGCCGACTTCCTGGCCGAGCTCGCGCACCGGGACGGCGCAGAGGCCGATGCCGGCGGCGAGGGTGTGACCCTCTCGACGATCCATCGCGCCAAGGGCCTCGAGTGGGACGCCGTCTTCATCCCGCAGTTGGAGGAGGGCACGCTGCCCATCCGGCAGGCCGCCTCCGACGCCGAGGCGCTGGCCGAAGAACGACGGCTCCTCTATGTCGGCATCACCCGCGCCCGGCGGCATCTCGCGCTCTCATGGTCGCTCAGCGCGCGGCGGCCCTCGCGATTCATCGGCGAACTGCGTCCCGGCGCGATCGCCCGTCCTCGCGCAGCCGCCCCGGTGGCGAGCTTCGAACTGTCGGCGGCAGATGAGCCGCTCCTTGCCCAACTCATCGAGTGGCGCCGGGAGCGCGCCCGCGCCGATGGCGTTCCGGCCTACGTCGTGGCCGACAACAAGACGCTCGCCGCAATTGCGGCCCATCGGCCCGGGGATGACGGCGAGCTCCTGGAGGTGCCGGGCATCGGTCAGCGAAAGGTGAAAACCTACGGCGAGGACGTGCTGCGCATCGTTGCCAGCCGTACGACGTCCGGACCCTGACAAGTTTTCCCACTTCACAGCACAGCAGCTTCAAGTCGCGCGTCTACAGCGATTGGGGATCGTTCCGAGTCGTCGATGTCGGCGGCGTGGTGGAGCTGCTCAGCCTCGCCGGCCAGCACGATGACTCATTCCCGGCGTTGGGTGATTGACATCTGGAGTCCAAGGGACGATCCGGCGTCAGAGCGCTCCGTCCGCTATGGCGGGGATGTCGAGACCCAGGTGATGCGCGAGCGCGCCACGAACCGAACGCCGCACATCCTGATCGGACACGGTCCCGACTGGTGCCGAGCGGACCCGCCTCAGCGAGACCGTTCGTACCTGGCTCGTAACGATCACGGCATCTCGCGTCTGGCCGCCCCGGCCGGCGCGAATCGGCACGTCTCCGGGATAACGCGCCTCCGATCTGGCGGCGGTGATGGGGCATACCGTGGCCAGCCCGGACCGATGAAATGGCTCGTACGAGACGACCAACGCCCGCCGCTGTCCTGCCTGCTCGTGACCCACGGTCGGGTCGAGGCCGATGAGGACGATGGCCCACCGAAGTGATCCGCTCAGGCCGGCCACGTCTCACCATCGGAAGCCCGATATGCCGTGTCGAGCTCATCGGCCTCCGCGCGAAAGGCCGGGTCCGCGGCAGCATGCTCCCAGGCGCCGGCCTCGCGCTCCTCCCGCAGCCGGCGCTCGAGCTCGTCGACGGCGAGCTCCACCACCGCGTCCTGCGAGGCGGCCACACCGTATCGCTGTGCCATCTCTCGCACACGCTTCACGGTCGCAGGCGGCAGGTTGTACGTGCGCTTCACGCGGTTTACCATCCGTCGATGGTGACGCGTCCAGATGTGGGTGTCAATGCGGGTCCATCCACGGCCAGCCGTGGCGGTAGTCCTCCAAACCTATTCGTACCGATTCCATTACGAATAACCCGGGATGGCTACCGCCAGAGAACCAGCCACGTCGCGTCCGCGGCCGCCACCGCCGCCCAGAAGCCCATGATCAGGAGCGGGCGGCGCAGAATGCACTGCGAGCGAGTGATTCCCAGCGCCACCGCCTTGCCGTACAGGCCCACGGCCACGACAGCCA
>JBPCKH010000185.1:0-13356 GCA_051004475.1 Candidatus Limnocylindria bacterium
GGCGATGCCGGTCCTGGTCGCCGCACTTCGTCAGGCCACCGGCGTCAAGCCCACCAAGTACGATGAGGAGGCGGCCTGAGATAGACCGGGATCACCGCCGGACTTCAACAACGGCCGGGACATCCTCTCCGTTCAAGCATTCGTGGATTGTATCCGATAGCAGGCATTATCGGATGCTATTGGGAGCGCCCGTGGGCCCTACCCGGGGTGGTCGTCCCTGCCTGTCGGTCTCGTTGGGATGCCGCCTTGCCGACTCGCTTCCCAGCCACTCGAGCCTCATGCCTGGCCGAACCCCTCGACATGGGGCGAAAGGAGCGATCGCACCTCGGGTGGATGCCGCAGGGCACCAGCCCGTCCACCACTGCCACGCTTCTAACGGCCACCTTGCCCGCCTCGCGGTGCTTCACTCCGGTGATCAGCCCGGCCTCATTGAAGCTGTAGTAGCTGCCGCCTGGCTCCACGATCAGGTGGTCCTCGAAGATCAGGCCACAGGCGTTCGCTGCGGCCATCATCGTGTGGGTCGTGTTGTGGTCAGCCAGCGAGGGCTGCACTGATCCTGTCGGATGGTTGTGGGCCACGATGAACGCTGGGGCTCCGGCCATGAGCACCGTCGAGAGGGTGGACGGGATGTCGACCTCGACATCGCTGTGCCGCCCCCGGCCGACCTCGGCGACCTTGTAGATCAGGCCGTTCACGTGACTGATCGCGATGACCCAGAACGCTTCCTGCGGCTGCGTGTGTAACCCAAGACGCTTGACCACCTCTGCGACCGAGGCGTGTTGCGCCACCCGTTCGGTGCGCACGATCTCCATGTGGAGCCGGACGTACTCGAGGTCGATCATTGCTTCGGTCATCGTGTGACTCCCGTAGCTTCCTGGACCACTCGATCCACGTCCTCGATCGACGTGAACACTCCTTGCAGCCGTCGCAGTCCCCGCTCTCCTGGGATGCGCACCAGCATGTCGCCCTTGCCGCGCAGATCCTCGGCCCCCGGCTCATCGAGGATCACCCGGCTATCGGTCTGGCTGATGACGCTGAACGCCACCCGTCCCGGGATATTCGCCTTGAGCAACCCCGTGACCACATCGACCGTGGGCCGCTGGGTCGCGATGACGAGGTGGATGCCGACCGCGCGCGACATCGCGGCTAGACGCATGAGCGGCAGTTGGATGCGTTATGCGTCTTGCGTCGCGGGCTGGCGCCCGCACACCTGTGCGTCGCGCGTGCTGTGCTGGTGCGATTTCGCGCTCAAATACGGCACAGAAACTGCACGCAAGCCGCACACGAGCCGCACACCGCCGCTCGGCGAGTGTCGGGTCTGGCTCCCAGAGAGATCGCCAAAACCCTGTGTCACGAAACGCCAGCGCCGTGCTCTGAAAACCAAGAAGTCCGACAAAAGCGACGCAAGGATCGCATCGGGGTGGCGCGCTCCGCCAAGCGATGGCCCCCGCCCGGACGAGCTGCCAATCCCGGCGTTCCCCTTGAGGTCTCGTAGCCACGGGCCATATGGTGAGGGTGTTGCGTGCCATTACGGCACTCGAATCGGCCCACGCCGCCGGCCGAGGACGAAGCGTTGGCGATGGGGCCAGTACTTCGCCTGCATCCGCATGCCCGGTCCGTGGCCCTCGGGTGCCGGTTCAGATGCTGGGCTCCCAGCGGTAGCGGATGTCGGGCTCGTGCTCGTCGTTCCCGGCTCCGTCGGTCAACTCGAGGGCGACGAAGCCCGTTGACCTCGTACACCGCCCAGCCGAGGCTTCATTCTGCGGGATAGTCGTCGAGGAATCGCGCGTAGGAGGGCAGCCCGCACCTCGTAGAACCGGCTCCTGCTGCTCCCGGTCTCACGGCACAGGCAGGTCACCGGCGGTTCCTTGCTCTCGGCCCGATAGATGAGCGTCTCCGCAGGCGTGCCAGACTGTCCGCCGGGGCCGTGGACGATCCTCCGCTGTCGACTCCAACATCAACAGCGTCAGGGTATCCAGTGGCCCCACCTCGTTGGCCGCGGTGTCCGGCTTCACCGGACGTCCGGGCAGCTGATTACGGGTCAGGTGGTCCGCCGAACCCACGTTAGGGGCTCCGGACGCAGTGGTCCGCTGACTCCGTATCAGGTAACTCCGAATGTGGTCTTCCGGCGCTTCTACCGAACCAGGGTTATCGGAAGGTGGAATGCCCAATCGCGACTTCAGCAACGCCGCGACGATCAAGTTGGTGCGGTTCCTCGACGTTGCCTTCGCGCGAGTTGTTGGCGAGCGCTTGCAAGCGGACTCTCACCCTTTCGTCGCACCCGAGATTAGTCCCCCCACAAGACGACCAGAGAGCCACACGAACGCGATGATGACCGGCAGCGTGGCCACGAGCGACGCCGCCATCATCTCCGGCCAGTTGTACGAGAACTGCGTCACGTAGCTCAGCACCAGGCCCGGCGGTAGGGTCCTCACGGCGTCGTTGTTCGCGAGCGTGAGCGCCAAGAGATACTCGTCCCAGGCGGTCACGAACGCGAAGATCGATGCCGCTAGCACGCCAGGCATCGACAAGGGAACGAGGATGTGACGGATCACCCCAAGTCGCGATGATCCGTCCACGATGGCAGCCTCCTCCAGCTCAATGGGAATCGACAGGAAAAATCCTCGGAGGAACCAGATCATGAATGGGAGTGCCAGCGCGACGTAGGCGATGACGAGGGCCGCGAAGGTATTCAGCAGACCGAGACCGAGAATCAGGACGTAAATGGAGATGAGCAGCACGGTCAAGGGGAACATCTGAGTCACGAGGATGAGCACGAATACGGCCGTGAGTGCCCGACTCCTCGTTCGTGCGAACGCGTACCCGGCCGTGGCGGCGAGCGGCAGGGTCACGGCGACGGTCAGCCCAGCGACGATCAGGCTATTACGGAAAAAGACCGGGAACGATCCGTCCGCCAATGACAAGAGTGGACCGAGGTCCACGCTCGACGGGAAGAACGTCGGTGGGCTCGACAGAGCCTCGGCGCGACTCTTGAACGCGGTGGCGACCATCCACACCACTGGAGACAGCAACAACGCGAGCGCGCCCACGATCGCTGCGTATCGGGCCGCGATAGCCCACCGCCACCTCATCGTTCGCGCAGGAGGCGGAGGACGACAAAAGCAAAGACCGCCAGGATCGCAAGTCCCACGAACCCCGCAGCCGCGGCATATCCCATGTCGAAAGTGCGGAAGGCCGACTTGTAGATGAACACCGATAACGTGGTCGTTCTCGTCAGGGGGCCGCCCTGCGTCAAGATCCACGTGATCCCGAACTGCTGGAACCCCCAAACGATGCCGAGCAGGAGCATGACCAGGATCTGTGGCCTGATGTGTCGGATGGTGATGAAGCGAAAGACGGAGACTGACGAGGCGCCGTCGATCTGGGCTGCTTCGACGACCTCGCGCGGCACGGTCTGGAGGGCGGCAAGGATCATCAGCGTGAAGAACGGCAGCGTCTTCCAAGCCGTCACCAAGACCAGGCCCGGCATCGCCAGATCGAGGTTGCTCAGCACATTCAGCGGCTCGTTCGTGAGCCCGGTGCCTTGCAGCGTTGCATCGAGGATTCCGTAACGGGGGTTGAATACCAGCAACCACAGCATCGACGTGACCGCGGTCGGTACGACCCATGGGATCAGGGCCAGACCTCGAAGTGGGCCTCGAAAGCGGTCAACGCTGTTGAGCAGCAGCGCCAGTGCAAGACTGCCAGCGAACGCAAGGCCGACGGACCCGGCTGTATAGGCGACGGTGTTCCACAGCGAGATGAGGAAGAGCGGATCGTCCGTCAGTAGCCGGATGTAGTTCGCGAGCCCGACCGTCTGCTCCGGGGCCCCCATGTTGTCGATCAGGTCGTAGTTCGTGAAGCTGAGATAGAGCGCCCGGAGGATGGGCACGACCAATACGAGCGTCAAGGCAACCATGGCTGGCAGGGCCATCGCCCAGTGGAACGGATCGAATCGCCGCCTAAATCCGCCGCCCGGAGAGAGATGAGACACCCGCGTCGAGACCGACGCGGGTGTCATCGCGGGAATCCGAGACATGTAGCGGTCCTCAGGGTTGGACTGTAGTCCCTGGATAGAGGACCGTGAGCGATTGTGCAGCCTGATCGAGCGCCTCCTTCGGATCGCGGTCGGTCAGGGCCACGTCCTCGATCGCGATCGAGATCGCGTCGAGTGCCTGCAGGAATGCCGGGTTGTACTGGAAGGCCTTGGTGATCGAGCGGGCGTCAGCCAGACCATCGATGTAGGCCTTGGCAAAGGGATCATCGGCGTACGGAGCGCCGGCCAGCAGTTTCTTCGAGGCGGGAAGCTGCGATTGCCCTTCGAACCACAGCTTGGCCACGTCTGGATCGCTCACCAGGAACTGGAGGAAACGTACGGACTCGGCCTGATGGTCGGACGTCTTGAAGATCGTCCACCAGTGGCCCCACAACAGGCTGGAGGGACCGGCAGGCCCCGCCGGGGCGGGCATCCCGGCGAAGTTCTTGAAGTCGGCCCCCTGTGGGCTCGCCGCCTTGAGCAGGCCGCTCGCGCACGAGCAGTCGGCGTAGTAGGCGAGCTTGTCCTGGGCGAAGAGCCCACGGAAATCGAAGACGTCTTGCCCGGTCGGGATGCCGTCCGCCTTGACAAGGTCGCGGTAGTAACTCACGGCCTGAACGGCAGCGTCCGAGTTGATGGTGATGGTCTTACCATCCTCGCTGAAGACATCACCGCCGAAGCTCCACAGGAAGGGCATCCAGAAGTACGCGGTGAAGGCGCCACGCTTGACCGTTTCACCAAGTCCGAGGACTTCTGGCCCCAGTTTCTGCGCGACCGTGATCGTCTGCTGCTTGAGCTCGTCGAGGGTCTTCGCGGGGGCGGTGATGCCTGCATCCGCGAGGATCTTCGGGTTGTACAGGAGCTGGATCGTCCCGGTGGCCCACGGCCACGCCAGCAGATGGCCGTCGATCGTTGTCGCATCACGAGGCGCATCTGGCAGGTCGGCGAATAGGTCCGCCGGAAGCTTGTCTTCGAGCGGAATGACAGCACCGGTCTTGAAGAGCTGCACGTTCTCTATGGAGACCTGCGCCATGTCGGGAGCGTTCCCCGAGGCGACCATCGTCAGGTACTGATCCAAGGACTCGAAGAACGGAACCGGGATCGATTCGATCTTAATGTCCGGATTTGCCGCCTCGAAGGCTTGGACGGTCTGATCCCAGAGCTTTCGTTGCGAGTCCTCTGCGAGGGAGTAGCCCGCCACCTTCAGGGTCACGGTTTCGGTTGGAACCCCCGCGCTTGCGGATCCCGCTGGAGCTGTCGTGCTCGCGGCTGCGGATCCCGCTGGCGTTGTCGTGCTCGCGGCTGCGGCCGACTCGCTTGAGCCAACCGTACCGGATGGCGAGGGCGACGCGGTCGACGACGCGCAGCCCGCGACGATCACTGCTACGAGCGTCGCAACCATCATTCGCGATCTATACATGCCTTCTCCTTCTGCCCGTGCGGGCCCTCTGGACTGAACGCGCAGGGGTCCGCGCGGACGCTGAATCCGCCAAGTCAACTAGCCTGCGGAGGTGAGTCGCTCGATGTCCTGCAGCAAGGAATGCTTCCCTCGTTGGATATGGGCGCGGATTACGGCGGCAGCCCCGGCTTGGTCCCCGGCTCGGATGGCCGAGACGATCGCCGCGTGCTCCTGTGCCTCCTGTGGCGCTCGGAGGCGCCAGTCAACCGAGCTGCGGTGCAGTCGAGCAATCTGGACGTGGGCCTGTAGTCCGTCATACATACGAATGAGCTGGCCATTCCTTCCCAGGTCCACGACGAGGCGATGGAGCTCGGCGTTCGCGACGTCGTGCTCGTCTCCGGTCTTGGACGCGTCGACCCGGTTGACTGCAGCGAGGGCCGCGTCGAGCTCGACTAGGTCAGCATCCGTCCGCGTGGCAGCCAACTGCTCCCCGGCGAGTGCCTCGAGCGCTCCCCGAACATCGAACGTCTCCGCTACCTCGCGCGCCGTGATGCGTTTTACGAACGAGCCTTTGCGCGGCTGAATCTCCACCAACCCTTGAGACGCGAGCAGCGCAAGCGACTCCGCGACGGGGGTACGGCTTACCTTCAGTCGGTCTGCTAGATCGTTCACGTCCAGACGACCGCCCGGGGTGAGCTCGCCATTCAGGATCGCTTCACGCAGCGCCCGGTACACCACATCCGTCACCCGCTCCACAGCGATCCTGCTCAAACCGCCCATCCGACACCTCCTTCCTAAAATGGTGCCGTCACCCTAGCATCTGAAATTTCACATTGTCAATTGTTGACGCTGGATGCCAGTCCGCACTACGATTTCGGCAGCGCCGAAAGGTGGCACGCCACGGAACGAGGTTAGTGACATTGCGACTCGCTGGGTATGAGGTCAGCGTCAAGGAACGCGGCGGGGGCCGCTCGATCGTGCTGCTTCATGGGTACGCATGCTCCATGGCGGACTGGGATGCGGTCGCCGAGCAGCTGGTCGGGCTCCACGTGGTGCAGCTGGACTTCCCGAACCACGGAACGAGTCCCGACGTGGGTGCGGTCCGGTACGAGAACCTCGTGGACATCGTGATCGCGTTGCTTGACGCTCTCAGTCTCGAACGACCGCTGCTCGTCGGCCACAGCATGGGCGGCATGGCCGCGCTCGCTGTCGCCACGCAGGTTCCGCGGCCCCTGGCCGGACTGATTCTGGCAGATGCATTCCCCCACCTTCCGTCCGTGGTGGACGTGTTCGGCGGCCCAGAGGATCCCGATGATCCGTTCGGCTACGGTTCCGTGCTCGATCGAGGTACCCCACTCGACGTCGCGGAGCATGTCCGCAGCGCGATGGCGAGGGGTGCCGAACGCACGGGGGCCGCATTGTTCGACTCGCTCGTAGAACTCGACCTACGGAAGTCGCTCGCCGACATCTACCTCCCGTCGCTGCTGCTCATGGGCGGCCGGCGATGGGTCACGACCGCCGTCCTACCGACGGTCCTCAAGGGCCTAGGGTATGAGCGGCTCGCTGGTCTTGAGGCGATGATCCTGGACTCCCATCATTTCGTGATGTTGGAACAGCCGGTCGTCACGGCCGACGCGATCCATTCGTTTGCTGCACGAGCGATGGCGATCGCGCGATGACTCCCCAGTCGTCAGTGCGCCACGATCGGTCCGATCGAGCAGTCCGCGGCGTCTTCGCCATCCCCCCGACGCCGTTCGACCAGGCAGGCGAGATCGACGAGGCGTCCCTTCGTCGCTGCGCGGATTTCTGCGTTGGCGCAGGCGCCCATGGGATCGTCGCGCCGGTGAACGCCAGCGAGGCCATCGCGCTGACGGACCTGGAACGGTTACGGGTCGCGGAGATCATCGTCGACGAGGTGGCCAACCGGATCCCCGTCATCATTGGCGTGTCGGGCACATCAACCGCGTCGTCGACCTTGTATGCGGATCACGCCCAGCACATCGGCGCCGATGCGGTCATCGCCATGCCTCCGTATGTGCGGCATCCGCCCGCGGACGAGATCCTGTCCTACTACCGAGCGGTCGCCGAGGCGGCGCGCGGACTCCCCGTCTGGATCCAACACTACGTGCCTCCCGTCGGAACGTGGATGTCAGCCGAGTTGATCGCCAGGATCCTGCGCGAGGTGCCAAGCGTGGACTATGTCAAGGAAGAGTCAGCGTACGCGCCCCAGATGATGACGCAGATCCAGGCCGCCGCCGGCCCTGCACTCGCCGGGATCATGGGCGGGATGGCGGGTCGCCACATGATCGAAGAGCACCGGCGAGGTGCCTCTGGAACGATGCCGGCGTGCGAGGTCGTGGACCTCCATGTCGCAGTCTGGAACGCCCTGGAGTCGGGCGAGCTCGCGACGGCGATCGCCATCCATCGGGCGATGCTGCCGCTCCTTACCTACGAGGCGATGTACAGCTTCACCGCGTACAAGGAGGTTCTTGTGCGGCGCGGGGTCATCGAGACGGCAGTGACCCGGATCGCTGGGGCCGGCGTGTTCGACGCAACGAATCACGCGGAACTTGATCGATTGTTGGCGGATCTGGCTCCCCTCATGGAACAACACAAGTCGAGCCTTCGACGGTGACGTGCACAACCGAGCTCGTCGATGCCGTCGCTGGGGAGACCTCGCGCACCCACTTTCAGGTCTGGGGCTTCGGTGAGAGTATCGCCATCGAGGCCCTCCTCGCCTCCTCGAATCCGAGCCGGATGCGCGCCGTGACGCTGCTGGAGGGTTGGGCCGAGAGACCGCGGTTCGCAGCCGACCCAGCAGCGCATGTCGCACCAGGTGTCCCGCTCCTTCAGCTGGCGGCCGACGGTGACGAGCGCGGGACCCTTCGACGGCGAGCCGACGAGCTCGCGGAGGTCCTCCGGGCGACCAGGCGCGGACGTTACGGCGCTCGGATCCATCGTCCGGATCTGGCGGGCTGGGAGCACCAAGTCTGGGTCGACTGTATGCACCTAGATGGTCCCTTTCTCGCGGCCCACGCAAGCTTCACCCGAGACATGACCTGGGCCGACGCGGCCGCGGATGCCGTACTAGGTCATGCCCGAGTCCTGCAGGATGAGAGGAGCGGACTCATGTCACACGGCTTCGACGACCTGACCGGGACTCGCAACGGCGTCCACTGGGGACGGGGTCAGGGTTGGGCCTTGTTGGGTCTCGCGGACACGGCTGCCCACCTTCCCCAGGACCATCCGGCACGCCGGGAGATTGTTGATCGCCTCACAAGTCTGCTCGACGCCCTGGCTCGAACCGACGACGGATCGGGGCGATGGCACACGGTCGTCGACAACGACGATACGCAACTCGAGACTTCGGTGAGCGCGTTCGTGGCGCTGGGTGCCGCGCGCGCGGCGCGACACCAGCTGGTCGATGCGCGCTTCCGCCCGATGGCCACTCGCGCGTTGGCCACGACGGTGGCGTGCATCTCGCAAGGCCGGCTCATGGGTGTTTCGGACGCGACTCCGGTCGGCACGACCGCCCGCGACTACGACGTCCGCCCGACCAGCGTTTCAGCCTGGGGACAGGGACCAGCCCTGCTCGCACTGCTGGAGGAGGCGTGGCAGTGACGGACACCGTGTGCCAAGTCGAGACCTTCGTCCTGCAAGCTGCACCCCCGGATGGGCGGGCCTACTGGGGAAAGTCGAGCTGGGGCTCGACGTCAAACGATCGCTCGCGCTCGCTGTCGGCGTCCTTCCCGCCCCAGGCTCGACGCGGGTCCGCGTACTCCGAGACCATCGACACATGCCTGGTCCGCCTGGAGACGCAGTCGGGCATCGTCGGATGGGGCGAGGCGAAAGCTCCGGTGACTGCTCGCGCCACGGCGTCGATCATCGAGGACCTGCTCGCACCAGTCATCCTCGGGAGCGACCCCACCAACGTGCGCGTCCTGTGGGAGCAGATGTACGCCACCATGCATGTTCGAGGTCATCACAGCGGATTCCTGCTCGAAGCCATCTCTGGCCTCGACTTGGCATTGTGGGATCTCTTCGGCAAGATTTGTGGCCTTCCGGTACACCGGCTCCTCGGCGGCGCCTTTCGCGAAGTCGTCCCGGTCTACGCATCGGGGCTGCCGGCCCTGTTTCGAGGGGACGATCCCAGCCAACTCGATCGGCTGGCGCAACTGGCAGAGGGTCACGTGCAGAACGGATTTCGGGCGATGAAGATGGCGATCGGAAATGGGATCGAAGCGGACCTGCGCGCGGTCTCCGCTGTTCGGGCCGTCATCGGCCCGGAGATTGGCCTCTTCGTCGACGCCGCAGGGAGCTACGCACCAGCGCAGGCCATCAGACTGGGGCGTGGTCTGGAGGCACTCGATGTGGGTTTCTTCGAGTTGCCCATCCCATCGGAGAATGTCCCCGGATATCAGGCCGTCGCGAGCGCGCTCGACATCCCCGTCGCGATCGACACCCTGACGAATCGACATCAGGTTCGAGACCTGATGGTGGTCGGGGGGGTCGACATCGTACAACCGGACCTGTGTCGCGCAGGTGGACTCACAGAGAGCATGCGGATGGCCGACATCGCGGACGTCTTCGGCGCGGCGGTCGCGCCCCATGTCTCGATCGGCTCTGGAATCCAGTTCGCCGCAGCGCTCGAGTTCGCTCTCGCCGTACCGAACCTGCTCATTAGCGAGTACTGGATCGGTGACAACCCACTTGGTGACACTCTCCTCAGCAAACCCATGAGCACACCGATCGACGGGGAAATCCGGCGGGCGGACGACAGGCCGGGTCTTGGTATCGACGTCGATGAAGGCGCGGTTCGCGCGATGGCGGCCTCGGCCTGAATGAACGCTCCACATCGAGGACGTGGTCCCGGATCCCTGGCGATCATCACCCTGTGCGACGACTCTCGTACCGTCGCCGTTCGGGTTGCGATCGGGCGAGGCGCCAACGTTGTGTCCATTCTTTTGCGCGAGCACGATGGATCGACGCGCGAGATCCTGGCCAAGAGCACGACTGCAGACTTGGAGCACGCTCCGACGCGCGTCGGAAGTCCCGTCCTCTTTCCCTTTCCGGGATACGTGATGAGAGGCCACTACGAGTGGGGAGGCCGCGTCCGGTCGTTGGCATTGAACGCGCCGGGTGGGCACCATCATGTCCATGGCTTCGCCCACGACCGGCCGTGGGAGCTCGTCTCTCACGAGGCCGATGCGCTGTTGGCGCGGATCGCGACCCCTGCTGCACTGTCCTCGGATGAATCCCAAGCGTATCCGTACGCCACGGAGCTGACGCTCCGGGTCGCAGCTCGTCACCGCGCGGTCGAGATCGTGCTCGCGGCCACCAATCTTGACCAGGTCACCGTACCGGTGGGGATCGGCTGGCATCCGTACTTCGATACCGCTGACGCCATCGCTGTCGATCTCCCAGGAGCGAGCGAGCGCCTTCTCGAGGGTCCCGTTCCGAGCGGTGACGTGCGCGAAGCGACGCCCGGGCCGATGGCTTTCGACACGATCCCGCCGGGAACGCTGATCGACCGCACGGACCTCGGTGTCGATCCTGTCGCTACAATCACTTTTCCCACGTCGCAAGTGGCGCTCCGGCTCGGCGGGGAAGTCTCGGATCTTGTCATCTACGCGCCCATCACAAGCACGCTCGCGTTGGAAGCACTGACCTGCCCACTCTCCGCGGGCTCGAGTCAACTGTCGCTACTTCGACTCGAGCCCGGCGCCCGTCGGTGGCTGTCGGCTACGTTGTCAATCGCGTCGTGACTCGCTCACTGCACGGTCGGACGGCGATCGTCACCGGGGCGAGTCGCGGTATCGGCCGCGCGATCGCGATGCGCCTCGCCCAAGACGGCGCCGATCTCGTCGTGACAGCAGTCAACGATCCCGCCGCCCTCGAGGCGACGTCTCTGGCGATCCGCCGAGACGGCGGGGACTGCACGACGATCCTCGGCGATGTCGCCGCAGAGTCCCATGTCGAGCAGATGGTGCATCTGGCCCTGGAGACCTATGGCCGCCTCGACGTGCTGGTGAACAACGCCGCCTACGTGCAGACCCCGACCGCCGCCGATGGACTCGACACAGAGGTCTGGGATCGGACGATGGAGGTCGACGTCCGTGGCGTCTTCCTCGGTGCCAAACATGCGATCCCGGCAATGCGCCGATCGGTCGACGGGGGCGTGATCGTGAATGTCTCATCGGTGAACAGTTGGATCCCGGCCCCCGGCCTTCCGGCCTATAGCGCCGCGAAGGGAGCCGTTGACGCGCTGACCCGACAGTTGGCCGTCGAGTACGGACCTCTGGGAATCCGCGTCAACGCGGTCAACCCGGGCCTGATCATGGTCGATCGCGTACGGACGCTGTTCGCCGACGATCCCGACGAGGCACTGCTCACTGCACAGGCATACCCGATCGGCCGTCCGGGTGCGGTCGAGGAGGTCGCCGCGGTGGTGTCGTTCCTCGCCTCGGATGACGCGAGCTTTGTCACCGGCGTGACCATTCCCGTCGATGGGGGCCTCAGTGTCATGTCCGCGGCAGCCATGCTGAGCCCGCGCCGGCGGCGAGGCTGGCGCTCAGGTAGGTTCAGGTTCGAGCCCGAGGAATGACAGCGAAGCGACCTGACGTCCCCGAGCAGATCCGTGACGGACGAGTGATCGCCATCGGCCGTGGCCTCGATCCGGCGACGGTGCTGACCGTCGGCGAGGCGCTGTTGGCGGGCGGCGTTCGTGCGTTCGAAGTGACGCTGAACTCACCGGGCGCGGTCGAGGCGATCGCGCTGCTTGCGAAGCACTTTCCCGCGAAGGACCTACTCATCGGTGCCGGCACGGTCCTCAGTCTGGAGGCCGCCGCGTCGGCGGCGACAGCTGGCGGGCGTTTCCTCGTGATGCCTCATACAGACCTCGAGATCATCGCGTGGGCCGCTGAGCGGGGCATCCCGACCTTCCCGGGCGCCTTCACCCCGACCGAGATCGTTGGTGCCTGGCGGGCCGGGGCGTCCGCAGTGAAGCTCTTCCCGGCATCGGCCGTCGGTCCGGCCTTCATCCGGGAGTTGCGTGGCCCGTTTCCGGAGATCCCGCTCATTCCGACGGGCGGGGTGACGCTCGAAAGCACTCCCGCATATATCGACGCCGGCGCGATGGCGATCGGTGTCGGGAGCTGGCTGACTGGACAGGACGGCTCGGCCGGGATCCGACATCGCGCGCGGCTCTTGATCGAGGCGACCGGCCCGAGAGCGGTGGTCGCGAGGGCCTGATGCCGACGCTTATCACGCTCGGAGAGCCACTGATCGGGCTCGTCGCTCGGGAGTATGGCCCACTGGCCGAGGCAGCGACGTTCCAAGCGCACGTCGTCGGCGCGGAGCTCAATGTCGCTGTCGGCGTTGCGCGGCTCGGCCATTCGACGGCTTTCATCGGGCGGGTCGGCGACGACGGGTTCGGGACGGCCATCCTTCGCCGCTTGAGAGCGGAAGGCGTCGATACGTCGTGGTTGGTGGTAGACGCCAAGGCGCCCACTGGGCTGCTCGTGCGCGAGAAACGCGCATTTGGTCCTGCCGAGGTCGATTATCACCGTGACCGTTCCGCCGGCTCGCGCCTGGATCCTGTCGATGTGGATGCTGCAGCCTCAGCGATCACATCGGCCGACTGGTTGCATCTGACCGGCATCACGCCCGCACTCTCGTCGAGCGCTCAAGCAGCGGTCTGGCGCGCCATCGAACTCGTCACAACTGTCGGCCATGATCGCCGCCCTGTCATCAGCTTTGATATCAACCTGCGTCGGAAGCTCTGGAACGAGAGAAACGCGTCTTCGGTCCTCCGTCCGCTGATCGCGCGCGCCGATATCGTCTTCAGTGGCGTCGACGAGGCCGAGGTGATCGTCGGGCCGAAATCGGGCATCAGTGGCGTCGATGCGAGCGCCCTCGGCCG
>JBPCKH010000186.1:0-2809 GCA_051004475.1 Candidatus Limnocylindria bacterium
CACGATCGGCCCTGTCGCGACAGCCGTGGCCTCCGCGGAGGAGACAGGCGCGTTGACCACCGGGGTCGGCAGTGCCAGACCGCCAACGAGCTCCGGTGCTGCCTCCTCGACCGGCGCGAGCGCAAGCCACGCGGCTGCGAGCGCCAGGATGAGCGCACCGCCACCCGCGGCGATCATGATTCGGTCCGATCGAGACATTCTCCCGAGCCTTCGCGGGGAGGCGAGGATGGACGGACAGCATCTGCGTCCGACGCCCGGCGTCCGGGCACTCGACGCCGGGCATCGGAAGCAGGAACGCAGGCTACGCCTACCGCGCTTATCGGCCCGTTACTGGCGGATTATTGCCGCACAGCAATGGAATCACAGCCACGAGGGCCCCCTGGCTGGCGGACGCCAGGGCACCGACGCACCGAGTCAAGCCCTTGGCGTCACCACGTTGACGAGCCTGCCCGGAACCTGGATGACCCGCGTCGGCGCACGGCCGGCCAGGTAGCGCTGGACGTGCTCGGAGGCCAGCGCCATCTGCTCGATCTCTTCGGCCGACGTGCCAACTGTCACGACCAGGCGATCGCGCAGCTTGCCATCGACCTGTACCGGCAGCTCGATCGTGTCGGAGGCTGCCAGCGCCATATCGGTCTCCGGCCAGGGCTGCTGATGGACCGAATACGGGTGTCCGCGGCGCTCCCACAGCTCCTCGGCAATGTGCGGGGTCAATGGCGCGAGCAGCACGACCAGCGTATCGACCGCATCGGCACAGGCTCTGCTGCCGGCCTGTCCGGCCTCGCGGGCACGGATGATGGCGTTCGTCAGCTCCATCAGCTTGGCGATGGCAGTGTTGAAGTGGAAGGCCTCGTAGTCCTCGCGCACCGCGGCAATGGTCGTATGCGTGATGCGGGTCAGTGCGCGCTCGAGCTCGGGGTCAGCCGACGCGGGTTCGCCGTTGGACGGCAGACCGACGCCCCAGACCCGGCCCAGCCAGCGGTAGATGCCCTCCATGCCGGATGGATTCCACGGGCCGCCCTGGTCCCAGGGACCGATGAACATCAGGAACGCGCGCACGGTGTCGGACCCGTAGCGGGCGACCAGCTCGTCGGGCGCCTGCACGTTGCCGCGCGACTTGCTCATGCGGTTGTGATCCGCGCCCAGGATCTGGCCCTGGTTGCGCAGCTTCAGCGTCGGTTCGTCGAACGAAAGGTGGCAAAGGTCGCGCAGGGCTTTGATGAAGAAGCGGAAGTAGAGTAGGTGCATGACGCCGTGCTCGGCGCCGCCGGTGTACACCCTCATCGGCATCCAAGCGCGCAACTGCTCCGGGTCCCAGGCCCGCTGGTCGTCGTTCGGCGAGCAGTAGCGCAGGAAATACCAGGACGAGTCGATGAACGTGTCCAGCGTGTCGGTCTCACGCCGCCCCGGCTCGCCGCAGGTCGGGCAGGGTGCACTGAGCCATTCGGCGTGCGACTGGAGCGGCGACACGCCGGTTGGCGCGAAGTCGACGTCCTCCGGCAGGACCACCGGCAACTGGTCCTCGGGGACCGGCACCGCGCCGTGCTCGTCGCAGTAGATGATCGGGATCGGCGCGCCCCAGTATCGCTGGCGGCTGATCAGCCAGTCGCGCTGCCGGTAGGTGACGGCCATCTGGCCACGCCCGCTCTCTTCGAGCGCCCTGGTGATGGCGGTGATCGCCTCCGCGGCCGGCATGCCGGTGAAGTCGCCGGAGTCGACGAGCACCTCGTCCGTCGAATGCGCCACAAACGCCTCGCCATCCTGCGCGGTCCCGCCGCGCGGCAGGACCACGAAGCGGATGGGCAGGTCGTATTTCTTCGCGAAGGCGAAGTCGCGCGCGTCATGGGCTGGCACGGCCATGATTGCGCCGGTGCCGTAGCCGGGCAGGACGTAGTCGGCGATCCAGATTGGGACGCGCTCGTTCGTCATCGGGTTGACGGCATAGGCGCCGATGAAGACGCCGGTCTTGTCGCGTTCCGTGCTCATGCGCTCGATCTCGGTCTCGCGCCGCGCGGTCATCACGTAGGCCTCGACATCGGCCCTGCGATCCTCCGTCGTCAGGACCGATACCAGCGGGTGCTCGGGTGCCAGGACCATGAAGGTGGCGCCGAACAGCGTGTCGGGGCGGGTGGTGAAGACGCGAATCGGCTCACGGTCCTCGGCCTCGGTGGGGAAATCGATCTCCGCGCCCTCGGAGCGGCCGATCCAGTTCGTCTGCATCAGCTTGATCGGCTCGGGGTAGTCGAGGCCGCTGAAATCCAGCAGCTCGTCGGAATAGTTCGTGATCCGGAACCACCACTGCTCCAGGTCGCGCTTCTCGACCTGCGTGCCGCAGCGCCAGCAGACCCGGTTCGGTCCTTCCACCTGCTCGCGCGCCAGCACGACCTTGTCCGTCGGGCACCAGTCGACGGGCGCCATTGCCCGATACGCCAGCCCGGCCTTCAGGAATTGCAGGAAGATCCACTGCGTCCACCGGTAGTACGACGGGTCGGAGACGACCACCTCGCGTGACCAGTCGAACATGGCGCCCATCGTCCTGAACTGCACGCGCATGCGCTCGATATTGGCGTTCGTCCAGGTTGCCGGATGGATGTTGCGGGCGATCGCCGCATTCTCGGCCGGCAGTCCGAAGCTGTCGAAGCCCATCGGGAACATGACGTTCGCGCCGCGCATGCGGTGCATCCTGGCCACGATGTCCGGCCCGGTGGCCGCGTACCAGTGTCCGACATGCAGGTCGCCCGACGGGTACGGGTACATGGTCAGGTGATAGCGCTTCGGTCGCGGGTCGTCGTCACGCGCGGTGTACAGC
>JBPCKH010000187.1:0-9260 GCA_051004475.1 Candidatus Limnocylindria bacterium
GCCGCCGAACGGGACCACGATAGCCCTCGGGCCGATCAATTCGATCGGCCGCAACGTCAACAACACGATCTTCGTCGAGGACGACTTTGTCAGCGCCAATCACGCCATGCTCACCTTCCGTGGGCGCAGCTGGTTCATCGAGGACCAGGGGAGCACGAATGGCTCGTATGTCAACGGGCATCGCATCGACCGAGCGGTTGCCCTGAGCTTCGGCGACGAGCTGACCATCGGCCGCGTGCGGATGCGACTCGATCGGTGATTCGGGCCCGATGACGATCGCATGGCGGGGAGCGGAGTTCCGGCTCCTCCTCCCGATTCTCCTGCTCGTGCCGCTCGGCTTCTTCGTCACCAATGTCGCGCTCGCCGGCGCGTTCGACCCTGGTGACCTGACGCTGGCGGTCGGCTACGTCGCACTCTTCGCCGGGGCGCACCTGTTGCTGGTGGCGTTCGGCCAGCATGGCGACCAGCTGATTCTGCCGGCCGTGGGAGCCATGGGCGGGGTCGGCATGATCATGCTCAATCGGCTGCCGCAGGATATCGCCGGGACGAGCGCGTTCGGGCTCGAGCTGGGCATGGCCGCGACCCAGCTGCTCTGGTTCGGCGTCGGCATGATCGCCATGCTGGCGATCGCGGTCGGCCTGCGTGACGACGGGATCCTGCGTCACTACAAGTACACCTGGGCCGCCATCGGCATCGGTCTGCTCGCAGCAACGCTGCTGCTCGGATACGAGGTCAACGGCGCGCGTCTCTGGATCGACCTTGGCCCGGTCAGCGTCCAGCCCGGCGAGTTCCTGAAGATCGTGCTCGTCATCTTCATCGCGGGGTACCTCGCCGAGACGCGAACGCTGCTGACCAGCGCGCGCCTTCGCATCGGCTTTCTCAGTGTCCCGCCGCTGCCCTATTTCCTGCCGATGCTCGTGCTGTTCGGCGTGGTGATGCGGATCGTGGTGCGCCTCAATGACCTCGGTGCCGCGCTCCTTTACTTCGGCATCTTCTTGACGATGCTCTTCGTGGCGACGGGACGCCGGAGCTACGTCCTCATCGGCCTCGTGCTCTTCATTGCCGGATTCGTGGTCGCGTACCAGCTGTTCGGTCACGTGCAGTCGCGCGTCGACGTCTGGATCGACCCGTTCGCCGATCCGCTCGGGGCGGGGTTCCAGCCGGTGCGCGCGCTCTATGCGCTCGGTCGCGGCGGGATCTTCGGTGAGGGCCTCGGACAGGGGCTGGTGACGCTTGGCGGCAACCTGACGATCCCATTCGTGCACACCGACTTCATCTTCACCGCCATCGCGGAGGAGCTCGGACTGCTCGGCGCCTTCGCGCTGCTCGGGTTCGCGATGGTCCTCGTTTTCCGCGGGCTGCGGATCGCCTCCCTGGCGCGCGATGACTTCGGCGCGCTGCTGGTGGTCGGCCTGACGGCCAGCCTGGGCCTCCAGACCCTGATCATCATCGGCGGCAACACGAAGCTCATCCCACTCACCGGCATCACGCTGCCGTTCGTCAGCTATGGCGGCTCGAGCGTACTGGCCAGCTTCATCATGATCGGCCTCCTGCTGGCCGTCAGCCATCGGAGCGGGTCGGCTGATCGAGCATCCGGATCATGATCGCCACCAACGTCAGGCGGCTGGGCCTGTACATGATGCTGGCGTTCGCGGTCGTGTCGGGCAGCATCGCCTGGTGGCAGGTGGTGGAGGCGCAGAACCTCTCGATCCGCGCCGACAATCCCGAGGTGCTCGCGGCACGACGCAGCCTGCTGCGCGGCACGATCTTCGACGCCGCGGGCCAGGTGCTCGCCTCATCGGAGTTGATCGACGGCCTGAGCCGACGAACGTACGCCGATGCGGCCTTCACCCACGTGATCGGCTATTCGAGCCTGCGATTCGGAAGCACCGGACTTGAGCGCAGCTTCGAGGACATCCTGGTTGGCCAGACCGACCCGAACCCGATCCGCGACCTCGTCAATGACGTGATGGCGCGGCAGCCGGAGCGGCGTGACCTGACCCTCACCATCGATCGCAGGCTCAAGGATTTCGCGGCGGAGCAACTGGGTGCCGATCCCGGCGCGGTGGTCGCGCTCGATCCTCGGACGGGCGCCGTCCTCGCCATGGTCTCGACGCCGACCTTCGATGCAACACCGATCTCGGGAGACCCCGACGTAGCCCAGGGGCCGATGGACGTCCTGCGCAATGATCCCGGTGAGCCGCTCCTGGCCCGCGCCCGCCAGGGCCTGTATGTTCCGGGCTCGATCATGAAGGTGTTCACCGCGGCCGCGGCGCTCGACGCCGGCGTCATCACGCCGGAGACGACGTACCCCGATCAGCCGCGGGAGGAGCTCGAGGGATTCGTGGTCGATGGCTTCACCATTCGCGAGCATGACCTCGGAGGCATTCAGCCGGCTCTGTGGCCGCTTTCCGAGGCGCTCCAGGTCTCGAGCAACATCTTCTTCAGCCACGTCGGGCTGGAGCTCGGCGCCCAGCGATTCTTGGAATACGCGCGCCGCTTCGGATTCTGCGCACCGATTGCCGTTGGCGAGGGCGGCCGGGCGTTGTCCGTTGTGCCGAGCCTGGTGACCGGATCGGTCGATGGAGACTGCGGTCCGTTCGGCGACGATGTCGAGCTGGCGAGCGCCTCCTTCGGCCAGGGTCTCACCGCGGTCACGCCGATGGGGATGGCGCTGGTGGCGGCGGCAGTAGCCGGAGATGGCGTAATCCCGAATCCGTATGTCGTCCGCGACGTTCGCGTCCATGCCGACGGCGATACGCCGAGCGAGGAGGTGCTCGACACGTTGGGATCCGGCGGCGGCACCCGGGTCGTCAGCGCCGAGGCGGCGGCTGCCACGCGCGTGGCGATGGTCGACGCGGTGAACGGCGAGCTCGGACGCCTCTACGCCGGCCAGGGCGACATCACGTTGTACGGCATCGGCAACGCGCGCTCGGCTGGCAAGACCGGGACCGCGGAGCTGGGCGGCGAGCAGGCGCCGCACTCATGGTTCATCGGCTTTGCGCCAGCCCAGGCAGAAGGGACGCCACAGATCGCAATCGCGGTGCTGCTCGAGCGGGGAGGATCGGGGTCTGCCGGCGCCGCGCCGATTGCCGGTCGCGTGATGGCCGAGTGGCTCCGACTGACAGGAGCGGCCCAGTAGTCAGGCACCCGCTGAACCGAATCGCCTCGGGCTGGGGTATTGTCTTGTGCAGAACGGGCCCCCGAGCAGCGGCGCCCTGGCCCGGAATAGGGGAGACCAGCAGAACGTGAAGAGCGTCCAGGAGCCATCCGAACGCGTGGTCGCCAGCGTCGAGCGCGTGATCATCGGTAAGCATGTCGAGGTGCGCACGGCACTCGTGGCGCTGCTCTGCCAGGGTCATATCCTGATCGAGGATGTTCCCGGCGTCGGCAAGACGATGCTGGCCAAGGCGCTCAGCCAGAGCATCGGCTGCAGCTTCCGGCGCATCCAGTTCACGCCCGACCTGCTGCCCTCCGACGTCACCGGTCTCTCCATCTTCAACCAGAAGACGGCCGAGTTCGAGTTCCGCCCGGGTCCGATCATGGCGCAGGTGGTTCTGGCCGATGAGATCAACCGCGCCACGCCGAAGACGCAGAGCGCGCTGCTCGAGTGCATGGAGGAACGCCAGGCAACGATCGACGGCGTCACCTACCCGATGCCGTCGCCGTTCCTCGTCATCGCCACCCAGAACCCGATCGAGTACGAGGGCACCTTCGCGCTGCCGGAGGCCCAGCTCGACCGCTTCATGCTGCGTCTCCGCCTCGGCTATCCGAAGGCGATGGAGGAGCTCGTCATCCTGGACGAGCAGAAGCGACGCCATCCGCTCAGCGACGTGGAGCAGGTGCTCGGCGTCGAGGAGCTGCGCGAGATGCAGACCGCCGTCAAGGAGGTCTACGTCGACCAGGCCGTGGCCGAGTACATCGTGCGGCTGGTGCACGCCACGCGCGAACATCCCGATGTCTACCTCGGCGCTTCGCCGCGCGGGTCGCTCAACCTCTACCGCGCCACGCAGGCCCACGCCGCGCTCAATGGGCGCGACTACGTGATCCCCGACGACGTGAAGCAGTTGGCGGTCGCGATCCTGGCACATCGGCTCATCGTCAAGAGCCAGGCTTCATTGCGCGAGGTGGATCCGGAGCAGATCGTGCACGAGATCCTGGCCTCGGTTCCGGTGGCCGATGCGGTCGCCGCGACGGAGACCGGACGCAGCCGGGTCTCCTGATCGCGCCATGGGGCTATTCAGCCGCCACCTCCGCCTCCTCTTCCTCGGCACCGCGCTGGTCGTCGCCGCCTTCAGCACCGGCATCGAGTTCCTGTTTTTTCTCACCTACCTGATGGCCGCCATCGGGATCGGCTCGTGGCTGTACGCGCGTCGAGGGCTCCAGGACGTGCGCGCCGACTACCGCGTCCTGAATCCGCGCACGCACGTTGGCGAGGTGCTCCAGGCGATCTACCGCGTCGAGAATCACGACCGGTTCGGGAAGCCGTGGGTCGAGTCGTGGAACGAGTCGACCCTTCCGGCCAGCCTGCCGGGCCGGGTCATCGGCGTCCCGGCGCGCAGCACCCGGCAGTGGCTGGCCAAGGTGACGCTCACCCGGCGCGGAAGCTTCCGGCTCGGTGCGCTTCGGGTCCGCACCGGCGACCCGTTCGGCCTCTTCACGAGCGAGATGACGGTCGGCGCCGCTACCAGCGTCGTCGTGTTCCCGGAGGTCATCCCGCTTCCACACTGGCGGCTGCCGCCATCGCCCGTCGACGGTTCCACGCCGATGCGGCGTCGCTACGAGGCCGCCACGCCGCTGGTGAGTGGGGTGCGTCCCTACGTCCACGGCGACGCGATCAATCGCATCCACTGGCTGTCGAGCGCGCGTCATGGCGAGCTGCACGTCAAGGAGTTCGATCTCGAGCAGGCGGCAGATCTGTGGATCGTGCTCGACCTCGAACGCGGCGTGCATGCCGGGATCGGGAACGACGCATCGGTCGAACATGCCGTGACGATCGCCGCCTCGGTTGCGATGCGTACGCTGGCGGACAACCGTTCGGTCGCGATGACGGCGTCCGCGCGACGGACCCAGATCCACCAGCCGGACCGCGGTCCTCGCGTCGAGCAGAAGCTTCTGCACCTGCTCGCCAACGTGCAGGCCGATGGATCTGATCCGCTGGCCGAAGTCATCACGGCGACGGTCCCACAGCTGCGGCGCGGCATGACACTGTGCATCATCACCGGGTCGACCGATCGGGCATGGGTGCGTGGCCTGTCCGCACTGCGACGTCGTGGCGTGGCCGCGCTCGTGATCCTCCTCGACCGATCGTCCTACATCGGCATCGAGGCCGATGTACACGCGCGTGCCGAGCTGGCGGCGGTCCGCCATGCGTTGGCGGAGTACGACATCGCGCATCGCCTCGTCCAGCGCGGTGACGACATCGCCGAGGCGATCGGCGGTCGGGTGCGAATGCGTGGCTGAGCTCCGCGAGCGCCTGCTCTACCCGCGCGCCGGCTGGCTCAGCCTCGGCCTGCTGGTCGTCATGGCACTTGCCCTGTCGTGGGCCGTCCAGGGCGCCAACTGGCTCGATCAGCTGGACTTCCTGCCGCCTGTTGGGTTGTGGGCGATCTTCGCCGGCGCAGTTCTCGGGGTCCTGCCTCTGAGCGTGCTGGTCACCCTGCCGCTCAGCGCGATCATCGGGGCCGGCGTGGTGCTCTGGACGATTGGCGGCGAATATCATCCCGTCTTCGACCAGGCGGGCCGGTTGTTCGCCCTGCGCGACGACGCCGTGAGCTGGACGATCACTGTGCTGGAGACCGGCTACCCATCCCAGCTGTCGCCGTATGCCATCGGCCTCGGGATGCTTCTGTGGTCGACCGCCTTCATGGCCGCCTACGCGGTCTATCGCCACAACCGGGTGCTCGACGCGATCGTGCTGCTCGGCGCGGCCATGATCGTGAACCTGTCGGCCACCTTCACCAACCTATTCGGCCACCTGATTCTGTTCGTCATCGCGGCGCTGCTGCTCTGGCTGCGGGCCGCGCTGGTCAATCGGCAGGATGGTTGGCAGCGGCGCCGAGTGAACGAGAACCTCGAGGTGCCCGCCGCCATCATGCGATCGGGGATCATCTTCGCCGGGGCCAGCGTCATCCTGGCCTGGGTCCTGACCAGCGTGGCGGTGGCGGCCCCGCTTACCAGCGTATGGCGCAGCTTCGACGGCGTGTGGACCGGCTTTCGCGACCAGTTCGAGGGCGCCTTCGGATCCCTCACCAACCCGAACTCCCGGATCACCGGTAGCACCTTCGGGTCGAGCTTCACCGTCAAGGGCGAGTGGGTCAGCCGCGACGAGGAAGTTCTGACCGTGGCGGCGTCGCGGCCGCACTACCTGCGCACGGTCACGTACGACGTCTACACCGGGCGTGGCTGGGAGCGCAGCGAAGGGCCCAGGCGCCAGGTCGCGCCGGGTGACGCCCTCTTCACGGGTCCCACACCGGAGCGCCCCAGCGAGGCCTACGAGCTCGAGACGATCACGATAAGCATGCAGCAGACGCTCGGCCGCAACCTGTTCACCGCCGGCTCGCCGATCGAGGTCTATGCGCCCGTCGTCATCCTTGAGGCCAGCGGCCAGCCGGTGCTCGGCGGGATCGAGGCGGCCAACCCGATTGGGCCCGGCGAGGGCTACCAGCTCTCGGTCGCGCTAACCCAGGCGGACCAGGCCCAACTGGGCGCGGCCGGCACCGACTACCCGGCGGCGGTGGAGACCCTGTACCTGGACGACACGGCGGTGACGGATCGCGTGCGCGAGCTGGCGATCGACGTGACCGCTGACGCCACGAACCGCTATGAGCAGGCCGCGGCGCTGGCCGCGTACCTCCAGCGTGACCCCAGCTTCACCTACGACACGGACGTGGCCTTTCCGGAGAACGGGGAGGACCTTGTCGATTTCTTCCTGTTCGATCCCATCAGTGATCGGCAGGGCTACTGCCAGTACTTCGCCAGCGCCATGGTCATGATGGCGCGTTCGCTCGACCTGCCGGCACGGTTGGCCGTTGGCTTCGCGCCGGGGGAGTCGCTCGAGGACGACACCTATCTCGTCCGGGAGCGAAATGCCCACGCATGGGCCGAGATCTACTTCCCCGGGTACGGCTGGCAGATTTTCGAGGCGACGAAGTCGATCGACTCACGGTTCACGCGGGCAAGCGGCGATCCGAGCACGGCCGTGGCCCCATCGAATGGACGCGACCCGCTGCTGGACTTCGAGCTTGATCCGCAGTTGCGGCGTGAGATCAACGCTTTGCCGTCGGTCGACTTCATCGAGGGCGGCATCGATGCGGCGCAGCCCGACGTCCCAGGACAGGCGGGGCCGACACGCAATGGGAATGCGCTCCTCGTGGCGGTCCTGATGTTCGGTGCCGGCGCGTTCGTCTGGCTGCGAATGCGCCACCTTCAGCGGCGATTGCGACTTCTGCCCGCCGGCGATCGGGCCTGGCAGCGCCTGACGCTCGCCGCGGATCGTGCCGGCGTCGGCCCCCGGCCATCAGACACCATCTACGAGTATTCCGGCTGGTTGGAGGAGCAGTTGCCGTCGCACATCGAGCCAATTCGCACGGTCGCGGATGGCAAGGTCTGGCAGGCCTATTCCGGCCGCCGCATGACCCACACCGCGTCAAGCCGGCTCGAGGAGGCGTGGGCTCGTCTGCGCGTGCCGCTCGTCTGGCTCGCCGTCCGTCGCGGTCTGCGCCGGGTCGTTCGGCGCGACGACTGACGTCACAGGGCCAGGGGCCGCCCCTCAATCTCGTCGACGTGGGTCGGCATGGTGCCGAGCAGGTGCAGGGTGTCATTCCAGCGATCGAGCCGCCATCCGGCCTCGATCGATGAGCACACGCCGAGTGATGCGTTGTCGACGTCGAGGCTCCACGACGTCTCCGGGCTCGCGCTCAACAGCACCCGGGCCATGATGCGCAGCGTCCCTCCGTGACTGACGATGCAGACGGGCCACCGGCCTTCACCAGCATCGAGATCGGCGAGGAGTCGGCTGACGCGCTCGGTCGCTGCCATGATCGACTCTCCACCTGGTGGCTGACGGATGCCCGCATCCTGGCGCCAGGCCGCGTACCGATTCGCATCGGCGGCGGCCAGGTCATCGTGCGTTCGCCCCTCCCATTCGCCCTGCCCGATCTCGATGAGGCGCACGTCCGCTTCGACAGCAACGCCGGTTGCGGCTGCGATCGCATCTGCCGTCTGACGCGCACGCGAAAGGGTCGAGCTGATGATGCGGGCTGGTCGCAGGCGCTCTTCAGCGGCGAGGCGTGCGGCGAGCAGCTCGGCTTCCATCAGGCCATCCTCGGCCAGCGGCGGGTCGAGATGGCCCTGGAATCGGCCCTCGCGGTTCCAATCCGTGATGCCGTGACGGACGAGGAGCAGGGAGCGCTCGGTCACCGCACGCCGGCGGTCAGCCCCTCGTACGCTGCGCGGGCAGCGTCAGCGGCAGCTCTGCCATCGGCTGCATGGCCGAACTCGGGGAGGGTGCCACCCATGATCGCCAGCGCGTCGGCCATCTCGTCAATGCCCACGTCGCCCATGTGGCCGAATCGAAGGATCTTGCCGGTCCATTTGCCCTGTCCGCCCGCGATGACGAGGCCGTCAGCGCGCATGGCGGCGTTGAACGGGCCCCACTCGATGCCATCGGGCAGCCAAGCGGCGGTCACCGTCGAGGACCGATGCGCCTCCGGCGCGACCGGGCGCAGGCCAAGCGCCTCGATGCCGGCCACGACACCGGTGGCGATTGCGGCATGCCGCGCCCAGGTTCGCTCGCGACCCTCTTCTCGCAGACGCTGAACGCCGATGCGCAACCCGTACAGGACGCTGATGGCGGGCGTCCACGGTGTCTGGCCCTTGCCCGCCCACGTTCGCGCTTCGGCGAAATCCCAATAGAACCGAGGCATGCTTGCCCGTTCACTGGCGGCGCGCGCCCGCTCGCTGATGGCCGCGATCGCGATGCCTGGTGAGGCCATCCACGCCTTCTGGCTGGCGCTGACGACGAGGTCGACGCCCCACGCATCCATCTCGAACGGCATGGCGCCGAGGCCGCTGATGCCGTCGACCAGCAGGAGAGGATCGCCGGGTGCCACGCGCACGATCTCCGCCAGCTCGCGGAGCGGGTTGGCGACACCGGTGGATGTTTCGTTGTGAGTGATCAGCACGGCCCGGTATGGCGGATGTGACGCCAGGTGTTCGCGCAGTCCATCCGGGTCGGCGGCGTCACCCCATTCGACCTC
>JBPCKH010000188.1:0-8400 GCA_051004475.1 Candidatus Limnocylindria bacterium
CGCGGACGCTGCGCTACGCGGTGGCCGCATCAGCAACTAGTCACCGTTTGGCGTCGCCCTGATGTGCCGCAAGAAGGGCGAGACGGTCGTGGTCCAGGCGCCAGCCAGCCCGATCGAGTACACGCTCGTCCGCATCGGCTGACAACGACCGTGTTCTGGGCTGACGAGCTCGCCGCATCGGCGACCGGCCCGCAGGTCATCAACGACTCGAAGACCCCGTCCGGCACGGTTCACGTCGGCAGTCTGCGCGGCCCTGTCGTGGTCGACACGATCGCCCGCGCCCTGCGCGATGCCGGCGTCCCGGTCGAGCTGCGCTACGGTGTCGACGATCTCGATCCGATGGACGCCCAGGCGCTCCTGACCCCGGACGCTATCGAGCGTTCGATGGGTATTCCGCTCTTCCATGTCCCCGATCCGGCCGGCGACTGCCACGTGTCGTACGCGAGGCACTTCGCCGGCGTCTTCATCGATACCTTTGATGGCCTCGGCATTCGACCGGACACGTACTACTGGATGAGCGAGATCTATGGCTCCGGTGCCATGGACCGATACATCCGCACCGCGCTTGACGCGGCGGCCACCATCCGCGAGATATACGTGCGCGTCGCCAGGGTGCGCCACCCCGACGAATGGCATCCGCTGATGGTGATCTGCGAGAGCTGCGGTCGCATCGGGACGACGATCGTCACTGGCTGGGATGGAGAGCTGGTCCGCTACGAGTGCCGGCCCGACCTGCGCGAGTGGGCGAAGGGCTGCGGCAATGCGGGCGAGGTGTCGCCGTTCGGCGGACGTGCCAAGATGCCCTACAACGTCGATTGGGCCGCGAAATGGGACCTGTTCAGGGTCACTATCGAGCCCGCCGGCAAGGATCTCTCGACGGCGGGCGGCTCGCGTGACCGGTCCGACGCTATCGCGCGCGAGGTATTCGGCAACGAGCCACCGCGCAACGTGCCGTACGAGTTTCTCAACATCGGCGGCAAGAAGATGTCGACCTCGAAGGGGCTTGGCGCATCCGCGACGCAGATCGTCGACGTCATCCCGCCCGAGCAACTGCGGCTCCTCTTCCTGCGGCCGAAGCCGAATACGGCCATCGAGTTCGACCCGAACGGGACCGATGCCATTCCGCGCCTGTTTGACGAATGCGATCGGCTCGCGGCCGCCACCGACGGGCGCGAGGTGCGCGGCGAGCTGCCGGCCGACCACGCGCGGCTGTATGCCTTCAGCCTTGTCGAGCCCGATGCCGACGTAACCGTCGAGGCGGCGCTGTACCGTCCGGCATTCAGCCACCTGGCGCTGCTCGCGCAGATTCCCGGGGTGGATCTGGTGGAGCGCGTCACGGTGGAGAAGGGAGCGCCACTGACCGATCGCGAACGCGCGCTCCTCGATGAGCGCCGGACCGCAGCCCGTGCATGGCTGGACGCGTACGCGCCTGAACGCGCGCGTCTCGCCGTGCAGTACGACGCGCTGCCACCGGGCGCAGCCGATCTGGATGCCGCCCAGCGCGCCTACCTTGCAGCCATCGCGCCCGCACTCGAGACGGGAGAGTGGGATGGCGAGACGGCCCAGGCGGCCATCTTCGCGACGGCCAAGGACCTCGATCTACCGGCCGGGCGCGCCTTCGCCGCGCTGTATCTTGCACTCCTGGGTCGTGGGTCCGGACCTCGCGCCGGGTGGCTGCTGGCAGCGCTCGATCGGTCGTTCGTGCTCGCGCGCCTGCGAGAGGCTGCTTCCGCGGCGGAAGTGACATGAGCGTCGGCCTTCAGCGCCTGCGTGATGACCCGGACCTGCTGCGCCGCGCGGCCGCCGACAAGGGTGAGGATGCTGCCGTGGTCGACCGCGCGCTCGCCATGGATGCGCGTCGCCGCGACCTGCTGTCTGAGGGTGATCTCCTGAAGGCCGAGCGTAACGACGCCAGCAGGCGGGTCGGCGAGGCGGTCCGCGCCGGCGCCGACCCGAATGGCCCCGAGGTGGCGCAGCTCAGGACCGCGTCAACGCGGGTGGCCGAGCGGGTGACGGCAATCTCTGCCGAGCTGACGACGGTTCAGGCGGAGCTTGACGACGCCATGCTGCGCATCCCGAACCCGGCCGATGCCGACGTGCCGGTCGGTGGCGAGGAGGCGAACGTCATCGTCCGCACGTGGGGTGAGCCGCTGCCGCGTGACGAGCGCCTCCCTCACTGGGAGGTTGCTGAGACGCTCGGGATGATCGACAACCCGCGCGGCGCAAAGATCACCGGTTCGGGCTGGCCGGTATACCTGGGCGCCGGCTCGAACCTGCAACGCGCGCTCATCAACTGGTTCCTTGATGTCCATACCCGCGAGAACGGCATGACCGAGGTCTGGCCCCCGGTCCTCGTCAACGCGGACAGCGCGCGAGGGACGGGGCAGATTCCTGACAAGGAGGATCAGATGTACGTCGCCACGCGCGACGACCTTTACCTCATTCCGACGGCGGAGATCCCGGTCACCAACCTCCACCGCGACGAGATCATCGAGGCCGATGCGCTGCCGATCCGCTACGCGGCCTACTCGCCGTCGTTCCGCCGCGAGGCGGGGGCCGCCGGTCGCGATACGCGCGGCATCCTGCGGGTGCACCAGTTCGACAAGGTCGAAATGGTCAGCTTCGTGAAGCCCGGCGATTCGGAGGCTGAGCTGGAGTGGCTGACCGAGCGCGCCGAGCTGCTCCTTCAGCGGCTCGGTCTTGCTTACCGGGTCCTACTCATGAGCACTCGCGAGATGGGCTTCGTGCAGGCGCGCAAGTACGACCTCGAGGTCTGGGCGCCTGGTGTCGAGCGATGGCTCGAGGTGAGCAGCGTCAGCAACTTCCGCGACTACCAGGCTCGACGCATGGCGATTCGTCATCGGCCCGAGAGAGGCGGCAAGCCGGAGCTGCTTCACACCCTGAACGGCTCCGGACTGGCGCTGCCGCGGACCGTGGCCGCTATCATCGAGACGAATCAGCAGCCGGACGGCAGCATCGTCATTCCGGACGTGCTGCGGCCCTCTTTCGGCGGTCGCGAGCGCATCGGTCCAGTGGGGAGCTGACCATGTGGATTGCCGCCTTCGTCGCCTCACTCGTGGCCATGGCCGTCATAGACGGCATCTGGCTCACGCTCATCGCGCGCAACCTCTACCGGGACAACTTGGGACATCTCCTCGCCGACTCGACGAACTGGATCGCCGCCGGCGCGTTCTATCTCATCTACGTGGCCGGCACCACGTTCTTCGCGACGCAGCCCGGGATCGACGCTGGATCGCCGCTGACCGCTGCCTGGCGCGGAGCAATCCTGGGCGTCGTCGCGTACGCCACCTACGACCTGACCAACCACGCCACCCTGCGTGGCTGGCCGACGATCGTGACCGTCGTCGATATGGCGTGGGGTGCCGTCCTCACCGCGGCCGGCGCGGGGATTGCCGCGTTCGTCGTCCTCAGGATCTCTTCCTAGCGAGTCATTCGCGGTTGGCTGTGCGCGACGATCACGCCGCCGATGCATGGGGGACCCATCATGGACGTTGCGGTTGCGGCGTTGTTCGGGGAGAGATGGCCGACGCGATACCATGTCGGCGGCGCGGAGGGGTGGCAGAGTGGACGAATGCATCGGTCTTGAAAACCGACGTGGGTGCAAGCCCACCGTGGGTTCGAATCCCACCCCCTCCGCCACGAGAAGGCAAGGGGTGCCGGACCGCGGATCCAGCCGCGTACTGTGGTGATCCCATGCACCGGGCCCGGACCAAAAGCCCATCCGGAGCCCACACCCCTCATCCGAACATCACCAGAGCGTCAGTCACCTAGTACTGGACACCATGGCAACCGAGGCTGTACTTTTGTGCTACCGAGGTAGCCCATTCGGGAGCCAGGTGTACGAAGGGTATCCAGATGACTCGTCAACGCATTCGTGCTGCTCGCGTGCTTGGTTCATTCGTATTCGCCCTGGCCCTGACGGCCAGCCTCTCCGGCATCACCTTCGCCCACCACCCGGAGGTGACGGCGGAGATGGACTGTGACGGGGTGGTCACCTTCACCTCTGTCGCCTGGAACGGCACGACCGATGCTTCGCGAACAAACCCGGACATCGGTGTTTGGTACGCCGTCGAAGAAGGGGCCTTCGTTGAGCTCGTCAGCGCCGACTACTACTTCGGGCCCGACAACGATTTCTCCTTTACCGATTCCATCGAGGTGCCGGGGGCAGCCTCTGTCACGATCAAGGTCAAAGCTCAGGCCCTCTGGGGCAATGGCGTCGATCCAGGTCCTGGTCGTCGGGTGACCGTTGCCGCACCACAAGAATGTGAGCCCGAGCCGACTCCGACGCCGGAGCCGACTCCGACCCCCGACGTGACCCCGACGCCGGAGCCGACTCCGACGCCAACCCCGGAGCCGACTCCGACGCCACAGCCCGAGGCGACCGAAACCCCCGAGCCCCAGGCGACGCCGTCCACCGCACCAGAGGCGACGCAGTCCCCGCGCGAGGGTACGCTCGGTGGCAATCCCACGTTGCCGGACACCTCAGCGCAGCGGGGCGATCCCGCGGTGGCGTGGGTTGCAGCGGTCGGGATGTTCTTCCTGCTGGGAGCCTCGTTCGTGAGGGTACGCCGTGGGAGCGAATCGTCGCGATAGTCCCTTCTGTTCGACCCGGAGGCCGCGCTCGCAAGGCGCGGCCTCTGCTGTTCTACCCGCATGTCGAGGGCGATGCGAGCTCCTGGAGTGAAGTGTGGTCTCGGTTTGAATTTCCTCGCGATTTTGGGGTCCAGCGCACGTATCTACGAGGAAGGGGCCGAATTCCGCGCTCATCGGCCAATCGGGGCCTATCGTTTGCGGCCCAGCGCAAGGTCCGGTCGGGATCGGTTCCGAGGTCGTAGCTACTTGCGCTTGAGCGTAAACGGAGGCGCCTGACGGAGCGCAACCTCGCAGCTACGTGCGCCCCAGCCCAACACGGCCGCCTAATTGAGAAGGTGCACCTCGTGGTGGAGGCGGCAGCGGGCCTCGTAGGTCTCGTCACCCATGCCCCCGATCACGATGAGCGGAGAATCCGACCCCGCTGGCTGCCCATCGATGAGCCGCTGCGTTCTGGTCGCCGGCTCACCACATACCATGCAGATGGCGGTCAGTTTGGTCACCTGGTCTGCCAGGGCCAGGAGGCGTGGCATCGTGCCGAACGGCACGCCACGAAAGTCGCGATCGAGACCGGTCACCACCACCTGCTTGCCGAGCTGGGCCAGCCGCTCAACGACATCGGGCAACCGGTCGTCGAAGAACTGCCCCTCCTCGATGGCCACGATATCGGCCTCGGCAACGGCCGTCTCGATCTCGGATGAATCGTCGACCGTTATGGCGTGGTGCTGGGCTCCGGAGCGCGACACGACGGTGACGCGATCGGTCCGTGTATCCAGCCGTGGCTTGACCAGCAGGACGCGCCGGCCCGCGATCGAGAAGCGCCGAAGGAGGCGGAGCATCTCATCGGTCTTCCCGCAGAACATGCAGCCGGCGATCACGTGGACCCAGCCGTGGGTGTAGAACATCGGTCCGACGAGTCTACGCATGCGAGCACGTGCAGGGAGGCCGCGCATGCGTAGTCCCAGACCGGTTCGTTGCGCTCGCGCTTGACGCCAGCTCTCCGCCGCTGCTGAGCGGCGCTAACTGCACACGGCGCCGGGCTTGCCTTCGTGGACATCAACCGGCAATTGGGCAAAGCATGACAGCTGCCGCGCACGAGCCGGACGGGTCCCATCTTGTGACCGATTGAGCGCCGCTGCCGGGCAGCTGCTGACTCACGACTGCCGATCGACGGGCGCCATGACCCGGCGTGGCGCAGTACGCGCTGCGGATCAAGGCCGCCGTCGACAACCGCAGCCATCTACCGCTGGGCGTCCCGCATGCCTGGCAGCACACGAGAACAACGCTTGTTCGTTGCAGCTGCCTGCCGCCGCGGTGGCAAGCAGGGCACGCGCCGACAGAGACCGAAGCCCGCGCGGGAAGTTCCATGGGGAGCGCGTGAGGGTGAGCCGGGTCAGGCCCCGAGTGCGGCCACCATGACGGGCTCGTTGAATGACTGCTCAACGCGCTCGGTCTCGACGGTCACGGCAAAGGTGGTAGCGTCGCCCAGGTTCCGCTCGAGCTCGACCAGCGCCACGCCGTCGGTGTCGGTCAACGTTCCGGCAGCAACCGCGTTGCCGTCGCCGTCGATGAGCCATAGTTCGTAGAGCTGCCCGGCGGCGAGGTCGGCGAGGCCATCTGCCACGAACATGGCCTGGTCACCATTCTCGATGACCCAGCCGCGTCCAGCGTCGCCCTCGGCGACGAAAGCCGCGTCGGCGGAGGCCACCACGCGCAGCGCCGCATCGCGCTCGGCGAGCTGACCGTTGAGGGAGACGCCCCAGGCACCGAGCCCCACCGCGGCGGCCAGGCCGACGGCGGCGACGGCCGATGGGAGCTGGCTGAACTGCCACCACGGGCGGCGAGGTGCTGCCATCGGCTCCAGGATCACGGCGCGGCGCGGCGCGGCGGCGTCGGAGCGATGCTCCTGTGGCGTCGTCGCGACGGTGGCCATCAGGCGGCCGCGTAGGTCCGGCGACGGAGCCACCTGCTCCAGAGCAACCGGGATGAGCGAGGCCGCCGCGATGAGACCACGAGCCTCGTCGTGCGGCTGGCCACATCCGTCAAGGTGTCGTTCGACGGCTTCGGCCTCGGCGGCGTCGACCGCACCGAGCCCGTACGCCCCGGCAATTTCATCGAGGGTTGCGCAATCGATGTCGGTTGGCAGGGTCATCTGCCCAGATCCTTGCGCAATGAGGATTCGCCGAAGGGGAGTGGTGCCGCGGTCGTGCCAGAGAGCGCGTCACGGAGCTTGCCGAGGGCCAGCCGCAGCCGACCGTTGGCAGTGCCGGCTGGCACGCCCGTCAGCTCGGCGACCTCTCGATAGGTGTATCCCTCGAAATACGCGAGCTCCAGCGCCTGGCGCTGCTCGTCGGGTAGGGATGCCATGGCGGTGCGCAGGTCACCGGCCGAGGCGCGCGTCAGTGCGGCCTCCCAGGTCGGGTTGGGTCCGGTGCGCAGGAGCGATCGCTCGTCGGCGTCATCCACGTCGATGCTCGCTCGGCGCGCGCGTACCGTGTCGATGGCTCGGTTGCGGACCACCGTCATGAGCCACGCCCTCAGCGCTCCTCGATCCGCGTCGAAGCGGTCGATCTTGCGCCAAACGGCAACAAACGCGTCGTGCACCACATCCTCCGCTTCTTCCCGGCTGCCGACGACCCTCAGCGCAGTGGCAGTCGCCGTACTCGAATAGCGGTCGTACAGATCACCAAGCGCCTCGGTATCGCCGGTCCGGATTCGATCAGCTAACTGAGCGTCTGCGCGGCGGTCTTCGCTCACGCGACTCTCACAGGCAGAACGTTGACGGCGGTCCGGTGCATCATCGGCTCAGTCGCCGACGACCGCGAGGGCTTCTTCAGCCACGCCAAGCTCGGCCGCCAGGGCAGATCGCAGCGTTTCGGGCGCTAATTCGCTGCCGGTCAGCAGGCTGATCATCTCCGCACTCGAGCGCAGGAATGCGGCCTGCCCGTTTGCCACCGTGCCCCCCTGCGCCTGTGCCCGCGCCATGAGCGGCGTGGAGGCTCGGTTGAGGACGAGATCGAGGACGAACCGATCTGCCGGCAGCAGGTCGGCCGGGATCGGTGATTCGCCTTCCTCCACCCCGATGCCGCTGGCGTTGACGAGCAGCTCGGCACGCGCCAGCTCCGCCTCGATGATCGCGTCATGCCACGGTCTGGCCCGGAGCTCCATGTGTCGTGCCGCGCGCGAGAAGTGTGTCACCAGTGCTTCGGCCCGATGCAGATGACGGTTGAGGACGGCGACATGCTTGAAGCCGGAGCCGATCAGGACGGCCACCACCGCTCGCGCGCCGCCACCGGCCCCCAGCACGACCGCGTTGCGGGGCCACTTTCCCTTGACGCGCGGCAGGATCGAGTTGAGCCCGGCGCGAATGCCATCCATGTCGGAGTTGTAGCCGCGCAGCCGCCCGTCGACCCGCACGAACACATTGACTGCGCCGCTGACCCGGGCGTCTTCCGACAGCGCATCCGAGAGCGGCGGAGCCTTTTCCTTGTGCGGTGCGGAGATGATCGCGCCGGCGAAGGCCTCGTCCGCGCGGATCTCCTTGAGCGCACCGGCCAACTGATGCGGACGCATCTCCCAGGGCTCGAGCTGGAGCGCAGACCCCACCGCGGCAAGCGCGGCGCGCAGCACACCCTCGTGCGGTGTTTGGGTCAGGGGATAGCCGATGATCGGGAGGCGGGTGGCAGGCATCTCGGACACGCTACGGATGGGTACAAAAAGCAAGGATGAGCCAGGGACGGGTCCGTCCGTGGCGAGCCCCCATGCTATCATCGGCGCCGTTCGGAGAGG